>NZ_JBBPHJ010000011.1:0-133899 GCF_038039665.1 Myroides sp. C4067 | reverse complement strand
GAACACAGGTCAACGTTCTGTTTATAGATGTCGAGAGCAACTGTAAACTGTAAACAGTTCACCATAAACCAAAATAAGAACATAGGTCAACGGTCTGTTTATAGGTGTCGAGAGCAACTGTAAACTGTATACCGTTCACCGTAAACCAAAATAAGAACATAGGTCAACGGTCTGTTTATAGATGTAGAAAGCAACTGTAAACTGTAAACCGTTCACCGTAAACTAAAATAAGAACACAGGTCAACGTTCTGTTTATAGATGTCGAGAGCAACTGTAAACTGTAAACCGTTCACCGTAAACCAAAAATAATTATGTTTCCATTACAAAGAGGTAGAAGATTAAGAACAAATGAGTCTATTCGTAGTTTGGTAAGAGAGACTATCGTGACTCCACAAGATTTTATGTTCCCTATGTTTATAGCAGAAGGGACTAATGTACAAGAAGCTATTCCTTCGATGCCAGGTATGTTTAGACGTTCTGTGGATTTGACAGTAAAGGAAGTAAAAGAGCTTTATGCATTAGGTATTCGCGCAGTGAATATCTATGTAAAAGTAAGTGATCACTTAAAAGACAATGCAGGTACAGAAGCATGGAATCCTAATGGATTAATGCAGACTGCTATCAAAGCGATAAAAGATGCATGTCCAGGTATGATCGTAATGCCAGACGTAGCATTAGACCCATATTCTATATACGGGCACGATGGTATTATCGAGAATGGAGTAGTAGTGAATGACCCTACAGTAGATGCATTGACGAAGATGAGTGTATCTCATGCAGAGGCAGGAGCAGACTTCGTAGCACCTAGTGATATGATGGACGGACGTATCTTGCGTATGCGTGAAGCATTAGACCAATCAGGATTTACGAATGTAGGTATTATGAGTTATTCTGCTAAGTATGCATCTGCATTCTACGGACCATTCCGAGATGCACTAGACAGCGCACCGAGAGCAGATGTAGAGATACCAAAAGACAAAAAAACATACCAAATGGACTATGCTAACCGTATCGAAGCTGTAAAAGAGGCGTTATATGATGTAGAAGAAGGAGCAGATATCCTTATGGTAAAACCTGGTATGGCTTATTTAGATATCGTACGTGAAGTGAAAGACGCTGTGAATGTGCCTGTAGCTGTGTACCAAGTATCTGGAGAGTACGCTATGGTAAAGGCTGCATCAGAGAGAGGATGGCTTGACCACGATCAGATCATGATGGAACAATTAACTTGTATCAAACGCGCTGGAGCAAGTATTATCTCAACATACTTCGCTAAAGAAGCGTCTATTCTATTGAATAAATAGTTAGAATAAGTACTATAAATAGAAGAAGCTCGTTGATTTTGTCAACGAGCTTTTTTCATTATAAGCTATTGATAACTTTTTTTCTAAATAGTAGTAAGAAGTGTTTTAACTTTATCCACTAGTAAAATTATAGAATATATGACGCCTGATTTTAAAAATAAAACATATCGATTAGCAGAGTTTATCTTACTTGTTAAAGATCGAAAAGAAAGAATTACGGAGTATGATCCGGCCTATCAGTATGCTATTTATGCTGTAGAAGATGAGGCAGATGTAGAATTAGAGATTTATGTTGGTGATCCTGTTGAGGTGACAGAGGTTGATGAAGAGATATATCCAGACGCTGTTACAGAACTAGATATGTGGTATCTGTGCTCTGATGAAGATATACAAGATGTAGTAGACTTAGCAGTGAGCCAGAAACCTACAGTGACGGTAGAAGAGCTCATCATGGCATTAGATTACTACCTGACGATAGATGATTTTATAGATTTTGACTAAACGATATAAAGTCTATTATATATTATTTGTCCGTTTATTGCACTAAAAGGACTGTTTTGTATACTATAATGTTCATTTTGTTTCTCTATTTTTGATGGAAATAAATAAACAACAACAATGACAAAAATTATAAAAACTAGTTTACTACTTCTTGCTGCTATTAGTGTAGTAGCATGTGGCGGTAAGGATGAGAAAACACAACCTGAGGCTGTGTACGAATCAGAGAGAGGAGAAGTAGCAGAAATGACTATGTCTGAAAAAATCAAACTAGGTGAAGACATCTTTAAAGGAAAAGGGAACTGTGCTTCTTGCCATCAGACAGATAAAAAAATAATAGGACCTAGTGTCAAAGAAATATTACAAGTGTATGATAAACACAACGCTGATCTAGTTTCTTTCTTGAGAGGAAATGAGGAAGCTATAGTTGATCCGTCTCAGTTTATCATTATGCAAGCTAACTTAGAGATAACAAAGAAGTTTAGCGATCTAGAAATGGAAGCGCTTATTGCTTATATGCGTAGTTTGTAGATAATAAATAAACAGTAAGATATCGAAAAGCCTTGAGTCACTAGATTCAAGGCTTTTTTATATTCAATAAGCGATAGATTTTACTCTTTAATATAAAATGCAATTCAGACTATATTGGATGATAAATGGGAATAAAATACTATTTATTAGGGGGTGGTCGGTATGTGGTCGGCTAGTGATGGGCATTTGGTCGGCTTAAAAGTACCAAAAATAGCCTATCACTATCCCATCATATAGGTATCATATAGTGAGCAAGTGGAAGGAGCGTAAAAGTGAGTAAAAGGGAATTAGAATAGAAAGTATAGTAATGTGCTTATTATTAATGTGATATGAAGTGAAAGAATAAGATAGTGCTACATATTATAAAAAGAGAATATAAAATTGTTGTCTAATATGCGAAGAAAGTGCTCATTCTTAGAGAAATAAAATGAAGAGTTCTAATATTAATCTGTAAAGTGTAAATGATCTATATCCCTTATAAACACTGGCTATTTAGAAGCATTCTACGATTTTATAAGGACTTTAATTAGTAATTTTACTAAACAAAAATAAACTAACAATTCAATGGACTTCATATATCAAGATCCGTATCCGATTCAGAAAGATGATACGCAGTACAAAAAGATTTCTTCTGACTATGTAAAAGTAGAAAAATTAGGAGATAGAGAGATATTAGTGGTTGATCCTAAAGCGATTGAGATGATTGCTGAGACAGCGATGACAGATGTGTCATTCATGTTAAGAACATCGCACTTAGAAAAATTAAAAGCTATCCTAGACGATCCGGAAGCGACAGATAACGATCGTTTTGTAGCTTATAACTTATTACAAAATGCAAAAGTAGCAGTAGAAGGACAATTGCCTTCTTGTCAAGATACAGGTACTGCTATCGTAGTGGCAAAAAAAGGAGAAAACGTATATACGGGATCGAATGATGCCGAGAGTTTATCTAAAGGTATCTTCGAAACATACCAAAAGAAAAACTTGCGTTACTCTCAGATCGTACCTATCAGTATGTTTGAGGAGAAAAACTCAGGTTCTAACTTACCAGCACAGATCGATATCTATGCTACACAAGGAGCTAAATATGAGTTCTTATTCTTAGCGAAAGGTGGAGGATCTGCTAACAAGACGTTCTTATACCAAAAAACAAAATCTCTTCTTAATGATAAAAACCTAACCGAATTTATCAAAGAGAAAATCATGGATCTAGGTACTGCTGCCTGTCCTCCATATCACTTAGCATTAGTGATCGGTGGTACATCTGCTGAGGCAAACTTAGCAGCTGTAAAGAAAGCATCTGCTGGATACTATGATAACTTACCTACTTCTGGTAATATGGGAGGTCAAGCGTTCCGTGACTTAGAGTGGGAGAAAAAATTACAATTAATCTGTCAAGAGTCTAAGATTGGAGCACAGTTCGGGGGTAAATACTTTACTCATGATGTACGTGTGATCCGTCTTCCTCGCCACGCTGCTTCATGTCCTGTAGGATTAGGAGTATCTTGTTCGGCAGATAGAAATATAAAAGCGAAAATCACTGCAGAGGGATTATTCGTAGAACAGTTAGAGACTGATCCAGGACGCTTCTTACCTGCTGTAGCTCCTCACTTAGAAGAGCCTGTGGTAATCGACTTGGACAAGCCAATGAAAGAACAATTAGCAGAGTTAACGAAGCATCCTATCAAAACTCGTGTAATGTTAAACGGAACTGTTATCGTGGCGCGCGACATCGCTCACGCTAAGATCCAAGAGATGTTAGACAATGGACAAGAGATGCCAGAATACTTCAAGAATCACCCAGTGTACTATGCAGGGCCAGCTAAGACTCCAGATGGTATGCCATCAGGAAGCTTTGGACCAACTACAGCAGGGCGTATGGACCCTTATGTAGATAGTTTCCAAGCGGTAGGTGGAAGTATGATTATGCTAGCGAAAGGTAACCGTAGTCAGGCAGTAACTGACGCGTGTAAAAAACACGGTGGTTTTTACCTAGGTTCTATTGGAGGACCAGCTGCTATCCTTGCAAAAGAGAATATCTTAAGCGTAGAAGTGGTTGACTTCCCAGAATTAGGAATGGAAGCTGTACGTAAGATCGTAGTGAAAGACTTCCCTGCCTTCATCATCACGGATGATAAAGGAAATGACTTCTTCGCAGATTTATAGTAATCAATTAGGAATTGAGAGTTAGGAATTACGAATGTGTGCCTATGGCATGTGATTATTCATAAACCTAACTTTTAAAACAAGGATAAACTAACAATTTATAGACGACAATGAAAAGCCGATACTAGCGACAGTATCGGCTTTTTTTAATTGGGAATTTAGAATTAGGAATGTCTCATTCACTAACGGTGTCAAACAGATGTTTTTTTAAGGCTCTGTTCTGTGTCTCCCAACAGGCAAAGGAGGTTACTTTACAACCAAGGTAAGTAGCCTAATGATTTGTGTATATGAATTCTAAATATTTGAATTTTAATGTTTTGAAAATAATAATTGTCGTAGATTTGTAGGGTAAATGAGAAGTTATGAAGAAGACAGAGACTATTAATACAGTAAAGAACTTGGTAGAGAATAAAAATCAAGTTAGGGCTTATATGAAAGGAAAAATCACTAGAATGGAATTAGTAGAAAGAGGGGTTAAGTTGGTTAAACCTTTTTAGTAAGATTGATGGCTTATCAGTTCTATTGGAATGATCAAATAGGTATGTATTCTTTTATTACAGATAAAGGAGTGTCTTATGGTGTATCTTTTTTGGAAGACTTTACTTTAGATTTTGATGAGGATGGATTAATAGAGAACGTTTATCAAATTATATTAGAACAGATTAAGAGTGATCAAAGTAATAATAAAGGATTTGATGATGAGATAGCTCATACCATTCGAGATATTGTGGTTAAATTCTTTTTATCGGATAGACATAAGGTTCTTGTATATGTATGCGATAATAATGATAATAAAGCACTAGGACGTTCTATACTGTTTAATAAATGGTTTGTTCAATTTAACTCGCTAGGTTTGTATAAATTTGATAAGGTTTTGGATATTGATGGTCGTAAAATCTATACTTCGTTGTTAGTACATAAAGAGAATGCTCAGTTTGATGTAATAGTAAAAAGGTATCAAGGAATAGAACAGAGTTTTAAACCTGAAGAATAATATAAGTAGCCCTATTCTTTATTAGAATAGGGCTGTTTTTTTAAAACTTACTTCTTATGTCTCAAGAGTAGTAATAAGCTAATTAGGAGTAATAAAGCTGCTATAGCAAAGGCTATACCAGGTAAGTATGGTAAGGTATTGTCCTGTGTGTATAGGTAGAAACAATAGGTAAATACTGGTGGAGCCACAATAGTCGTTAATCCGTTAAGGCTTCCTAATACCCCTTGTAGTTCTCCTTGATGTTGCTGATTTAGTGACTTAGAGAGCATAGACTGAAAACCTGTCTGTTGTATACTTCCTAGTAAGTATAATGTGATACCTACCCAGAGTTGTATTTCAGTAACACAATAACTCAATAAGAGTAATCCTATAAAGCTGGTTAATAAACCGATGTAGACAAGTCTTTGGTCTGATAGTTTAGTAGACAAGTATTGCAATAGGTATGCTTGTACTAAGAAACCTATGATGCCTATAATGGTTAGTGAGATTCCTACTTGCTGTTTACTCCAGTCAAACTGTATCATGGTATAGAATGACCACGTACTCTCCATGCTATGTGATGCAGCCGAAAGTAAAAAGAATACAATAAACAATACACTTAGTTGTTTAAAGCGTTTGATACTTTTTAGAGATTGTAAAGGGGAGATTTCTTTTAGTGATAATCGCTTTAGTGAACGTGAAGTATTGGTTTCTGGAAAGAAGAAATACCCATAAATAACATTTAATAAACCTAATATTCCCGCAAAGTAAAAAGGGTAGGTAAAATGATATTCTCCTAATAATCCTCCTACTAAAGGGCCTAGGATAAAGCCAATATTGAAAGCTGCATTTAAATAGCCAAAGTATTTCGTTCTGTTATCTTCATCCGTTACATCTGTAATCGTAGCTGATGCCACGGCAAAGGTAGCACCTGTCACTCCGGCGATAAGCCGACTGATGAATAGTAACCAATAACTATGAGCAAATGCCATAATAAAACAGTCTATAGAGAATCCAAAAAGAGAAAGTAATAATACTCGTCTACGTCCATAACGATCGCTAATAATCCCTAAGATTGGTGCAAAGATAAATTGCATAAAGGCGTAAGCTAACGTAAGTACACCTCCGTACTTCGCTGCTGTGCTGAGGTCAGCATGTAGTACGTGTTCTAATAGTTCTGGTAATACTGGAAAGATAATACCGAAGCCAGCACTGTCTAATATAATGGTGATCGTAATGAATATTACGATGCTGTTAATCTTGTTTGATTGCATAAGTATATATAATAAAATAACGGTACCCTAAAGGTGGGGTACGCTTAAATAAACTGAGCCACTTACTACGCTGTAGGGTGCGACTGTGATTCGGAATGTTATTTTACTATTGCTGCATAATGGGCAAAGATAATGTGTAATGGGTTTATTATCAAAGAGTAATTGCCTTTTTTTAAAATAAGAGAACAGATGTGTACAGTTCTAGAAGGTTATATTTCTATGAATTTTAGTACCTTGCTTACTCATTTGTAAGTACCATGAACGACCTATTATCTTATATATACAATACCCCTTCTAGCTTAACGAAAGGCAAGGGAGGGGACGAATTATTCTTAGCGAAGTACAGTGAGATACAGAAGAAGACTGATGCTCCATGCTTTTTTTGGGGTAATGTGAAGGATCCTTTTATTATGGCACGTTGTTTAATCACGTTGTCTAATGTGGTGCAGTCTAGTTTTAATTTATCTCCTGCTGATCTGGCTAAGCTAAAAGACCCTATTGCTACAGCTGGGGATGGTAGAGTGCGATTCGAAGGATTCTCTCACTGTGCAGGAGTGTACGCTCGTGTAGATGTATTGCCTGATGGGTTAGATGGGGAGTTCTTAGAGAATGGGACTACGAATGTAGACTTTAACCAACCGATGCTTACTGCACTGAATAGTATTAAGCAAAAGGAGAATGTACTGCTGTCAATAGGTCAGAAAGAGGTTAGTATTCAGACTGAGGATAAGAAAATAGTGGAACGCAAAGTACCTCTTCCGATTAAGTGGATTAAGGGACTGAGTACGGTACAGATCTATCTGTCTAAGGCAGAGAAAGTACATACGTTTAATAAAATACAGACACAACAACTGTTTAGAGGTATTCCGAAAGGGGCGATCAAGACAGATTATTACTTAACTGTACGTGGTAATATGCCTGTGTTTACACCTGTTAAGTCTGCTAATGCAGTCTGTGTAGGAGGTATTTATCGCTTGAGATTGTTAGAACTTCTATTGCCTTATATGGATTATATGCAGGTCTTTCCTCATCCGAATATGCAGAGCACCACTTGGCAGTTGTATTTTGGAGATATTCGATTTAGTTTGTCTTTATCTCGTGAAGCTTTTAGAGGGTTTTCGGGAGAGGGAGCAGCATTAGAGTCGTTAATAGAGGATGTGGATGACGAGTGGATAGATGCGATGGATAAGTATGCTTATGCGAATCAACGCTTTAATCCGACGATGTTTGCGATGGAAGAAGGGATGAGTTTCACTGATGCAGATAGTCTGACAGGGCGATTAGCCGCTATGGGATTATTAGGGTTTGATTTAGATGACAATGCTTTCTTTTATAGAAGATTGCCCTTTAAGCTAGAGCGTATCCTAAGTCTAAATCCTCGCCTAAAGAATGCTGAGAAACTAATAGCTGAGAATAAAGTAGAGATTATTAGCAATGCTAATGGACGGGTAGAAGCTCGTGTAGAGGGAACTGGTGGTGTGAGACATACGGTAATCTTAGATGGTGACCAAGAGCGATGTACTTGTGAGTGGTATGGTAAGTACCAAGGAGATAGAGGGATGTGTAAACATGTGCTGGCCGTGAAGAAGATGACGGTTAAAGGTTAACAGTTAACAGTTAACAGTTGACAGTTGACAGTTAACAGTTGACAGTTTACGGTGGACGGTTAAGAATGACTAGCTTTTGTGGATACTAGTTGGTTATACAGTACACTAGTTCCTAATTGATTGTTCCTTACATTATTGTTATAATTTTATTACAGTATTTGGCAGTCGGATAATTTGAGATTAACTTTGCGCCATGCAAATAGACAAAAAAGACATCAGAAGTTTATCTAAGGAACAATTAAGGGATTTCTTTGTTTCTCAGGGAGATAAGGCATTTAGAGGAAACCAAGTGTACGAGTGGTTATGGAGTAAAGGGGCTCATAGCTTTGAGGATATGAGTAACTTATCATTGGCTACCCGTGAGATGCTAGATGCTAACTTCGTAATTAATCATATCAAAGTAGATAGTATGCAGGTAAGTACTGATGGTACTATCAAGAATGGTGTGAAGTTACACGATGGTCTTATCGTAGAGTCTGTTTTGATTCCTACAGAAACACGTACTACAGCCTGTGTATCTTCTCAGGTAGGGTGTAGTTTAGACTGTGAGTTCTGTGCTACTGCTCGCCTTAAGCGTATGCGTAACTTGAATCCTGATGAGATTTATGATCAAGTATTAACAATCGACCAACAAAGTAGACAGAATCATGGACACCCGTTGTCTAATATTGTGTTTATGGGAATGGGTGAGCCGTTAATGAATTATAATAACGTACAGAAAGCCATTGAGAAGATTACTTCTGAAGAAGGGCTAGGGATGTCTCCTAAGCGTATCACAGTGTCTACTTCAGGATTGCCTAAGATGATCAAGAAGTTGGCAGATGATGGTGTGAAGTTTAAGTTGGCAGTGTCTTTACACTCTGCTATCGAAGAGACACGTAATCGTATTATGCCTTTTACTAAGAATTTCCCATTAACGGAGTTGCGTGAATCACTTCAGTACTGGTATAGTAAGACGAAGAGTCGCGTTACGTATGAGTATGTGATTTGGAAAGGAATTAACGATGACAAAGCTTCTGTGGATGCATTAGTGAAGTTCTGTAAGTATGTACCGTGTAAAGTAAACTTGATTGAGTACAACCCTATCGATGATGGAGAGTTCCAACAAGCAGATGAACGTGCTACGAATAGCTATATAGCAGCTTTAGAGAAGAATGATATCACTGTAGTGGTACGTCGTAGTCGTGGTAAAGATATTGATGCAGCTTGTGGTCAGTTGGCTAATAAATCATAAGTTTAGTTTAGAGGAAATTACGTAAAGAATTGTTTAGCAATTTCTTAATGATTTCTATTTGAGGGAAACTATCGAATGATATAAAAAAGTCGTATTTTTGGGTGCAATGAACATAGTACAGCAAATAAAACAACCTATACAGAATGAGATGGAGCTTTTTGAAAAGAAGTTCCGCAACTCAATGACTACTAAGGTAGCCTTACTAAACAGAATCACTTACTACATTGTAAATAGAAAAGGGAAGCAGATGCGCCCTATGTTTGTATTTCTAGTAGCGAAGATGGTGGCAGGTGAGGTTAATGAGCGTACTTATCGAGGAGCATCTGTTATAGAGTTAATCCATACTGCTACTCTAGTACACGATGATGTAGTAGATGATAGTAATAAACGTAGAGGTTTCTTTTCCCTTAATGCTTTATGGAAGAATAAGATAGCCGTGTTAGTAGGTGATTACCTATTAGCAAAAGGACTTTTATTGTCTATTGATAACGGTGATTTTGATTTACTTCGAATTATCTCAGTGGCTGTACGTGAGATGAGTGAGGGAGAATTACTTCAGATAGAGAAAGCGAGACGATTAGACATTACAGAAGAGGTGTATTATGAGATCATTCGTCAGAAGACTGCTACATTGATTGCGGCTTGTTGTTCATTAGGAGCTGCTGCTGTTGATCCAGATAATGCGGAACTTATAGAGAAGATGCGTAAGTTCGGAGAGTTAATCGGTATGGCATTCCAGATAAAGGATGATTTATTTGACTATACGGATGGGCCTATTGGTAAGCCGACAGGTATTGATATCAAAGAACAAAAGATGACACTTCCTCTTATTTATGCTTTGAATACCTCAGAGCCTAAAGAGAAAAAGTGGTTGATTAACTCTGTTAAAAATCACAATGAGGATAAAAGACGTGTGAAAGAGGTTATCGCATTCGTCAAACAAAAAGGAGGTCTAGAATACGCTACTACTAAGATGGTAGAGTATCAACAAGAGGCTTTAAATATACTACAGGAGTTTCCAGAATCTACTTATAGAGAAGCTCTGTTCACGATGGTGAATTATGTTATAGAAAGAAAAAAGTAATTTTTTTCACTTTCCTTACAACCTTTTTATTTAGAATTGCGTCTATGTATATAGATAAGCAATTCTAAGTATTATGAAAGGTATTATTTTATTTGTCACTTCAGTTATAATCCAGTTTATTATGTACATTTTAAACTTCTTTCAGTAAAGAGGTTAGATGTTGTATTTAAGTAATAGAAGATTGCAACTATGAAGTTGATAAGGCTACACAAAAAGAAATTAGAAGATTATATAGATGATCTGTGTGCTCATAAAAGAGTTGCACAGAAGGAGGTCTATGAACTTGTGTCTGCTAAGATGCTCTCTGTCTGTAGACAGTATATTAAGGACATTCACTATGCAGAAGATGTGATGATAGCTGGTTTTATGAAAGTCTTTACGAATATAGATAAATTCGAGAATAGAGGCAACTTTGAGGGATGGATAAGACGTATTATGGTGAATGAATCTATTTCTTTTTTACGTGCACAGAAGAGCTTTCATTGTATAGAAGATGTTGAGGTAAAAGAAGAAGTTGTAGAAGATGATATCGAATTATCTATTGAGGATATACAGCTACTAATAGATCAGTTACCAGAAGGGTGTAGATCGGTGTTTAATTTATATGTAGTAGAAGGGTATAAACATCAAGAGATAGCAGAATTATTAAAAATACAAGAGGGAACATCTAAATCTCAGTTAGCACAGGCTAGAAAATTACTACAACAGCAATTAGCAATCTTAAAAACACAAGGGGTATGGAATGGAATAAAATAGATAAACAGTGGAAAGACAGTTTAGCAGATAGAGAGATAGCTCCTTCTTCTCAAGCGTGGGATAAACTATCTTCTCAATTAGATCAGCAGGCTAAAGCGAAGAATAAGTCTAATGTGAAGTGGTGGATAGGATTAGCAGCTAGTTTATTGATAGGGGGATTCTCAGTAGTACAATTTATAACTACTGATGTAGATAATAAGGTAACACCTTCTATAGAGTTGCCTACTGTGAAAGAGGTTGAAAATACATTAGTAGAACAAGAAACACCCAAAGCAGATACAATCTATAATCAAGAGAAAATAACTGCACCTAGGACATCTCCTGTGATAACAAAGGAAGAACTTAATACACTGAAACAAGAACATAAGCAATTAGCAAATGATAATATAATGGTAGATACAATAAGTCCATTAAAGCCACAAAACCTACAAGAGGTATTCATAGGACCGGTAATGAATAAGCCTTCGAAGAGAATAGTGGTGAATAGTGATGATTTATTAAATCAAGTGGAGGGGGAGATAGAGATTGAGTACAGAGAATCTGTAATCAAGAAGATTTATGACAAGACCAAAAAAGTGATTGTAGAACGATCTAATTAGTCAATTATGAAACAAAAGAATACATTAGTTATGGCTCTTGCGCTATTTGCTACTTTAGGTATGTATGGGCAAGTGAAAAAATTCAATAGAGAGGTAAATAGTATTGCTGTAAAGATTCAGAATACTACAGTATCTGAAAAAGAAGATTTAAAGATTAAAGTAGATTCACTAAATGTGTTAGTGGAGAAAAAGAAGCTTACAGAAGAAGAAGCACAAGAGCTCAAAAGTAAATTAGCTTTAGAGTCGTCTACTCGATTAGAAAACACTATAAATAATCTGAATGATAGTTTATATAACACTGTTCAGAGTCATGTACAGTATTCGATTAAATCAGGACAATTCTATGAGGGGGTTGATGGAGATCAGTCGGGCTCTGCAATTGTGATTGGTAGAAAAAACTATATACAGAGAGGTAATAGAATAGTAGGTGATAGACGCAATAGGTTTCAGATCCAATTTGCTTATGGGATGAGTAATTTAGCAACAGAAGGAGCTTTTGCTAATTCAGATATTCGCTATGTATCTTCTAATTTTATTCAATGGGGATTTAATATTAATAGACGTTTATTGAAAGAGAGTAATTTATTACACCTGAGGTATGGAGTTTTATTAGAGTATAATAATCTAAAGCCAACAGAGCACCGTTATTTTGAAAAACAAGCTGATGGTCAAGTAGCTATTATAGAACATGATAAAGATTTGCGTAAGAATAGACTGGCAATACGTTCTGTACAAATACCTGTTTATTTAGAGTTTGATTTTTCAAAACCTAAGGTAAATGAGAAGACTGGTAGAACTTATTTTAGAAGCCAAGAAACTTGGAGAGTAGGTATAGGAGGGTTTGTGAATCTTAATCGCAAAGATACTTATCAAGTATACAGATACACTGATGAAGGCCATGAGTTTAGAACTAAGGAGAAGACGGACTTAGATATTAATAAGGTGAGATATGGAGTAGGTGCTTATGTTGGTAATGGGGATTGGAGTTTATTTGCTCAATATGAATTGACACCAATGTTTAAACACAATGATATTAAGCAAAATATGTGGTCATTTGGTGTAAGAGTAGATTTATAAATTACATACAAAATGAATAGTTAGGTTATAGGGAATTGTTTTTAGATGATTTATTCTAGAAACAACTCCTTTTCTTTTACCTTTGCACTTGCCATAAATGAGTGTATATCGCAATAATTCTATATATTGAGATATAAATGAACTAAAGTAAGTATATGATTTCCAAAAGTACCATAGATGCTGTATTTGACGCTGCTCGTGTAGAGGAGGTGATAGGAGACTTTGTAACTCTGAAAAAGTCAGGGAGTAATTACAAAGGCTTAAGTCCTTTCGTAAACGAGAAGACTCCGTCATTTATGGTGTCACCTGTGAAGCAAATATGGAAAGACTTTAGTTCTGGAAAGGGAGGTAATGCGATTAGCTTTATTATGGAGCATGAACACTTCTCTTATCCTGAGGCAATACGATATTTAGCAAAGAAATATGGTATCGAAATAGAAGAGACAGAACAGAGCGATGAGGAGAAAGAGCAACTGAATGAAAAGGAGAGTATGTTCATCGTGTCTGAGTTTGCGAAGAAGTACTTTGAAGAGACATTGTTCAATGCGGAAGAAGGTAAGGCAATAGGAATGACCTACTTTAAAGAGCGTGGTTTTACTCAAGAGACAATTAAAGAGTTCGGATTAGGGTATTCTCCAGATCAGTGGAGTGCTTTCACAGATGCAGCTCTTCAGAAGGGATATTCTTTAGAATACTTAGAGAAAACAGGGCTTACCATTGTAAAAGAAGACCGTAAGTTTGACCGATTTAAGGGAAGAGTTATGTTTCCTATTCAGAGTATGTCCGGTCGAGTATTAGGATTCGGAGGACGTATTCTTATTACTGATAAGAAAGCTGCTAAATACCTAAACTCTCCTGAAAGTGATATCTATCACAAGAGTAAGGTACTATATGGTATCTATCATGCTAAACAAGAAATTGCCAAACAAGATAACTGTTTCTTAGTAGAAGGATATACCGATGTTATACAGATGCATCAGACTGGTATAAAGAATGTCGTGGCTTCTTCGGGTACTGCATTAACGCCTGACCAAATACGTTTGATTAGTCGATTGACTAAGAATATCACGATGTTATTTGATGGGGATGCTGCAGGTATTCGGGCTTCTCTTAGAGGGGTAGACTTGATATTAGAGGCAGGGATGAACGTACGCGTATGTCCTTTGCCTGATGGAGAAGACCCAGATAGTTTTGCTCGAAAGCATTCTAAAGAACAGCTAGACGAGTATTTCAAGAATAATGCTACAGACTTTATCCGTTATAAGGCTAATCTATTAATGGGGGAGGCGAAGAATGACCCTATTAAGAAAGCAGAGTTAATTAGAGATATGGTACAGAGTATCTCTAAGATTCCTGATCAGATACAGAGAGAAATCTATGTGCAGGAATGTGCTCGTATAATGGATATTTCTGAGGATGTAATCTTTAATTCTTTAGCTCAAATTGGTCGAAAAGAATTAGCTGAGGCAAATAAGAAATATACACAGGAGAGAAAGCAGATGGAGGTGGTGCATTCAGAGCAACAACCAAAAGAAGCAATTGATCCACAATATAATTTAGAACGCAAGATCATCGAGATATTGCTGTTGTATGGTAATATGGAAGAGTTGTTTATAGAGCTTTTATTAGATGTGAATGAGGACAATGAGGTAATAGAGGTAGAGCATAAAGTAGAACAGAAGGTCTATGAACGTATTTATCTTAGTTTGCAAGAGGATGAGGTGCAGTTAACCAATCCAATGTTCAAAGTGATTTATAAAGATATTATGGATTACTATCATCATAACGCTTGGGATCTGGAGAAGTATTTAAAGACATTAGATCCAGAAATGGCTCAGGAAGTGACTAATATTATCATGGAGGATGAGAAGGAAGCTTTGCACAATTGGGAGTCTCAGAATATTATAGTGAAACAGAAGGAGCAGGGAGTATCTCAATATGTGACAGAAACTATTCTAACTCTTAGAATGTTCTTATTGAATACCATGATAGAAAAGTATAAGGTAAAGCTGAAAGATAGTGATGAGAAGAGATCTTATGAGATGCTTACGCTAATTATGGATTACACAAGTCTGATGAATATGTTCTCTAAGAGATTAGGTCAAGTAACATCAAGATTTAAAACGATAGAAGACTAAAAAAAGAGGCTATTGCCTCTTTTTGTATTAATTATAGAATTGAACAGTAGTTATTACATCGTATTGCTCACTTTTTGTTTTAGGAACAATGGTATGGTAAGTAATATAACCATTATATCTAGAGCCTTTGTTCACTTTAATTTCTACATTTAGAATGTTTTGAAAGTTGTAATTACAACTTTCTTTATAGAATGTTGATATGTCAATAATTTTACTGAAACGCTCTTCATATTTTTGTCCAATAATCAGCTCATCATATCTCCAATCTATAACATTTCTATAGTATTGAGCTCCATGCACTCTATTTTGGAAATCTCTTTCATTTCTAATGACAATAAAGGAATCTCCTTTGAGTCCTTTTACATAGAAATTTAAAGGGCTAAAATTAGGTGTCTCATTAAGTTGTAATGATCTATAGGTTTCATTACCACAATAATCATCATCTGAAGAACATCCTGCTAGGGATATTGATAATATGGTAAGTAAAAACAATAAAAACTTTTTCATAACTAATATTTTTTAACAAAGGTATTTGTTTTTAATATATAGTTAATAATAAAAAAATATATTAGTAAGTAATTATTTGATTTCTATAGGAATTATACAAACAGGTATAGGGTTAATCTTATGCTGGTTGATTCTATTTAATCTGCTATATATTTCAAAAACTTCTTTTTCTCTTCCTGTGAAGTCTTCTGCTTTAGCTCCTTTTTCGTGTGCTAGCATAGCTATTTCTAGTTCGTCATAATTAGCACCTAGTTGATCTTCATCAGATCGCTCATCCCCAAATAATCCATCAGTAGGTTTAGCTACTATAATACTACTAGGAACTCCTAAGTACTCTCCGATAGCACGTACTTCTGATTTCATTAAGTCTGCTATAGGGCTTACGTCTACACCACCATCACCATATTTAGTAAAGAAACCAACTCCGAAGTCTTCTACTTTATTTCCTGTTCCTGCTACTAGACTTCTGTGTAGTCCAGCATAGTAGTATAATGTAGTCATACGCAATCTAGCACGTGTGTTGGCAAGTGTAAGGTTTAAGATAGCTTCATCATCTGAAGAGGGAACAGCTGTTTTTAATGTTTCAAATGTCGAAGTTAAGTCTGCTACAGTAGAGGCTACATTAGTAAACTTTTCTTGTAAGAAAGAGATATGTTCTTTTGCTCTTGATACTTGTGAGGAATCTTGATGAATTGGCATTTCAACACATAATAGCGGTAGTCCTGTCATAGCGCATAGTGTTGAGGTTACCGCAGAATCAATACCACCTGATATTCCTATTACATATCCACTTACTCTTGCATTCTGAGCATATTCTTTTAACCAATTAACGATATAATCTGTTACTGCTGAAGTATTCATTTTAGTGTTGTTTACCATGACTTTAAATATTTATGGAATAGGTTGATATCTATCTTATTATATTTGTACATTGAAAATAAAAAAAGATAAAATGACTTTTTCCAAATTTACTAATTTATCTAGTGCTGTATTACTAGTGAGCTGTGTTTTTTGGTCTAGCTGTGGAGATAAGCAGAGTGAACTTGATAAAGAGATTAATGCTATTCCTATAGATATGACTGTTACTCGCTTTGATCAGGAGTTCTTCAAGTCAGAAGATGCTGATCTAGCAAGTATTAAAAAGCAGTATCCGTATTTCTTTAATGAGAATTTATCTGATGAGTTTTGGATAAAGAAAAAACAAGATACTATATTCATTGAGTTAAATGAAGAGGTAGAGAAGAAATACCAAGATTTAGGTGAATTGCCAAAGCAATTAGAAGATTTCTTTAAACATGTAAAGTATTATTATCCACATGAGACTTCGAAGAAAAAGGTAATCACATTAATCTCGGAAGTGGATGTGACAGCAAAAGCTATTTATGCAGATTCGTTAGCATTGATTGCTTTAGATACTTATTTAGGGAAGGATCATCATTTCTATGTTAGTTTTCCTGAGTATTTAAGACCATCTTTTGAGCCCACACAGATATTACCTGATTTAGCAGAAAGCTTCGTTTTACAGAAAATAGGAGGCAATAGAGATCGTACTTTCTTAGGAGGTATGGTACAATACGGTAAGGTATTATACGCTAAAAAACTGTTGTTGCCTAAAGTTAATGATGCTTATATCATGGGGTATACTTTAGAGCAGATACAGTGGTGTCAGGAGAATGAGCCAGAGATGTGGAGATATTTTATAGAGAATAATTTATTATTTGATACAGACAGTAAGTTGAGTAGTCGATTTCTTACAGCTGCTCCTTTTTCTAAGTATTATTTAGATATTGATGGTGATAGCCCAGGGAGAACTGGAGCTTGGTTAGGTTGGCAGATTGTCAATGCGTATATGCAAAATAATAATGTAACTTTGCATGATCTGTTTAATACGGATGCAAAAGAAATATTTGAAAAATCAAAGTATAAACCAAAGAAGTAATGAGTAAAAATCACGTTTCTGATATAAATATTAGAGTAGAGTTAGACGAGAATAAAGTACCAGATAAGTTGTATTGGACAGCTAAAGATGGCGGTGTTGAGAAAGCTAGTTCTAAAGCAATGTTATTATCTATCTGGGATCATAAAGCCAAAGAGACATTGCGTATAGACTTGTGGACTAAGGATATGCCAGTGGATGAGATGAAAAAGTTCTTTCATCAAACATTAGTGGCAATGTCAGATACATTTGAGCGTGCTACAGAAGATGAGAAGATGGCAGCAACAATGAAAGACTTCTGTGATTATTTTGCAGAGAAATTAGATCTTTTAGAAAAGTAATTATAAGAAAGAGCCTCATACGTTTAAATGTATGAGGCTCTTTTATTATACAACCATAAGATTACAACCCCTTATGTCAGAATGGTCAAATCTTCCAAGTATTTCGAAAGAACCATCTTTATATTTTTTTCCTAAGTCTTGTGTAGCGATAAAGGAACAAGAATTAAGGTTAGCTAAATCGATTACATTGACCCCGCCTGTTTTGCCTTCTTCTACATAGGTTAAAGCGTCTTCTGGATCACGAGTTAAGATATCCATCCATGGAGGACATTCAAAGATACCATCACCAAAAGAATAGCCTTGAGATAATAGTTCAGTCATTCCATACTCAGAGTGTATTTTAGATACTCCGAAACCTTCACATAATACTTGGTGAAGTTCTTCTCGTATCATTTCTTTGCGTCTACCTTTCATACCTCCAGTCTCCATAATAATAGTATTGCTAAGGTTAAACTTTTGCATTTCTATCATATCTAGTAAGGCATAGGTAACACCTATTAATAGGACATTTTTACCTTGTTTATCTAAATCGATTAGCATTTTAGCTAATTCTTCATAGTTGTGTAAATAAAACCCACTTTCAGGCTGATTAGAGCCTTCTATAAGATCTTCTACCATATAGATTAGAGAAGAACCTTCTCTTTCTAAATAAGCAGGTAAAAGAGCTAAAACAACATAGTCTTCGATATTTCCATAGAAGTGTGAGAATGCTGCTCTAAAGCTATATTCGTAATAGTCTAAATCAGTCACATGATGCTTACTAGTTATCATTCCGGTAGTACCACTACTAGTGAATGTTATTTTTATGGGATCTATTGAAGATAAAACATCTTTGCTTTTAAAGAACTCGATAGGTAGAAAAGGTACATCGGTTAATGTCTTGACTTGCTCAGGAGTTTTATTTAGAAGATTACAGAACTGTTGATAAACAGGATTATGTTCATACTGGAATCTAAAGACTTTCATAGCTACTCTATGAAAATCTTTTTTTGTTTGTATTTGGATGATTTCTTCAGGTTTAAACACGGTCTATTATATTTAAGTACAAAAATACAAATAAAAAAAGAGCATCACTTTAGTGATACTCTTTTAAGAATATAAAATCATTAAAATGTATTTCTTATTTTACTACTATTTTTCTAGTAGCAGTAGCATTACTTTCCTTTATCTTCATGATGTAAATACCAGCATTTACACTATAAGGTAAGTTCAACTCTCTGTTATTAACAGTAGTTGTAAATACTTTTTTTCCTACAACATTGTAAAGCTCTACTTCTTTTGGTTCATTTTTAGTAGACTCAATGTACAATTTACCATTTGAAACCGCTGGGTTAGGGTAAATAGATAGCCCTTCGATATTCTGATTAGCGTATCGAGGTTCATTATTATAGCGCAAACCACTTTGCGCAAATGCTGTGCTTCCGCCTAGCATTGCAATGAACATTATGATATAAAAGTATTTTTTTGCCATCTAACTAAAATTATGGTATAAAAGTAATTATTTAAAATGACATAAAAAAACAAAAAAGTGCCTATTTTTTTAAATAAGCACTTTTTTTTAACATTTTTATCTTAGTATTACTATAGACCTACTGTCCAACCTTTAGTCCACTCTGGAACACCAACTCCATTTCCTGCTCCTTTAGCCTCTCCAGCAGTGAATACTTTAGATACATCTACTGCATCTCCTTTAGTATTTTTACCAGATGTAGCTTTACCTACATTGATAAGTTTTACATTGCTTAAGATTAAAGAACCATCTTTAACGTTAGCAATAGTCTCATCGTGTTCCACGTCGAATGCAGTTGCATAAGCTCCGATTACTACATCAGAAATATTTCCTTTTGTTCCTTCACGTAATTTCATTGCTGTTCCTTTTCCGTCTACTGCAGGTAATAATGTTACTCCTACGATAGTTGGATTAGAGTAAGGGTTTGCAGCTCTGTTTTTAGAATTGTTATCTGCTTCGAATCCTTTATCTGCTGTACCTGATTGTTTTGAATACCAGAATTTGTTTTCTTTCCCTGACCATCCTTCTGTCCAGTCAAACTGATCATCATCATTATTAGTAGACACTAAATATTGTGCACTAACTGTTCCTCCGAACCACTCAAATCCGTCATCAGACCCTTCGTGTGCTTGTACATATTGGATTACAGTCCCACTTCCTACTCCGAATAAAGAAAGTCCATTGAACTCTTTTTCAGCGTTGTAGTTAGCTCCTGCGTATTCGATTCTTAAATATTTAATAGAACCTGAGTTATCATTAGCTACTTTACCTCCGTATGTTAAGTCTGATACTTCAGCTGTTGCTGTTTCTGCTTTGTTAATAGGTGCTTTTCCACAGATTACTAGACCTCCCCAGTTTCCTCTACTTTTCTCTACACCTGTCATTATTACAGGATTGTTTTGTTTTCCTTCTACATAGATTTTTCCTCCTTGTCCTACTGCGATATATGCAGAAGTACCACCTTCTCCAATAATTTTAACTCCTTCTGGGATGTTTAAAGTAGCTCCATCGTTTACTATTAATTTAGAAGTTAATTTATATGTTTTGTTTGCTTCTAAGCTTAGTTTATCTCCTTTTTTAAGTTCTCCACCTAATATGTCTCCTTTTAGACCTGGAGTAGTTGTTCCAGGATCTGTCGTTCCTCCTCCGTTATTATCATCACTTGATGAACAACTTGCTAATGTTAATGTAACTAATGCAATACTGAATCCTGCTCTTAATAATTTTTTCATGTGTAATATAGTTTTTTATATTGTTTGATACAAAGATGTCTAGAAAACAGAAAAAGTATGTTAACTCATTATCATTGAATGATTAATAGTTTGTTTCCTCAATATTAAATAGGTGTTAAGTTGGTTAATTATAATAGTATATGGATTTGTAGTTTAAGCGAGTGTAAATAGGAAAGAGGAATGAGTACTTTTGTAAGTAATTAGGAGAGAAATATTTTTTAAAATAGATCATATTGAATATGATTTTAATTGACTTTTTTTAGTAAAAAATAAAGCGAGAGCCTTATTAGAAGACTCTCGCTTTGCTTTTGGGGTATTATATGATATTTAGATTCTAGAATGAATAGTTTAGGCTTAAGCTAAAGTTTCTTCCAAGTTTATATGATCTTACTAAGACATCTTGAGTCTTGTTTTGTTGTTCTCTTTCAATTTTTGGGTCTAATAAGTTTTTAGCATTTAAACCAATACCAAACCTTTTATTAAATTTCATTTTGAAAGTAAAATCTAACATACCAAATGCTTTGTCTACTAGGTTACCACTTTGCTCTGTTCCAATAGAGTATAATTTATCAGAGAAATGAGCATAAGATACAGTAGCCATTAAGTTTTTCTCACCCCATTCTTTGATATAAGATAAGTCAGCATTTAATAAGAAATCTGATGCACCTGTGAAGTCTGAATTGTCATGTGTAAATGAGGTAGTGATATATTTATTCTCTCTATTCACTTTTTCATTATCTAATTTTTGGTACGTCTTCATTATAGAAGCGTTTAACCCTCCCGTTAGTTTATTAGTATTTACATCATCGAAGCTGATTAAGTTTTTACGTACTTCTATTTCTATTCCTGCTGCGTATCCATAGTCACCTGTATTCGCATACGTGATATCATTAGAAGAAGAAGCTGAAACAATCTCGTTGATTGGGTTTTTAATATATTTACCAAATACAGAAGCAGAGAATACTTCATCATTAGTAGGGAAGAATTCCCACTTAAGATCTACGTTATAATCATCAGATGCATATAAGTCTGGGTTACCTACTTTAATCTCAGTTACATCCTCATAGATAAATCTAGCTCTCTCTTTGAATTGAGGTAAAGTATATGTTTTAGATGCAGCAAAACGAAGGTTATTTCTATCATCAACAGCATACTTTAAAGATAAGCTTGGTAAGAATGCATTTTTATCTAATGTATTAGAGCTCTTATCTGCGTCTAACTGTGTTTGCCAAGTTACTTTTTGAGTGATTGTCTCAAATCTAGCTCCGATAGTACCTGATAATCTATCTGATAATTTGTATTCTACATTTGCAAAACCTGCATGTACTGTCATATCTCCATCATACGTTTGAGGTAATAACGCATTAGGTGTATTCGCACCTCCTCTGAAAGTGTATGTTTGGAAGTATCCGTTATTGAAGTTTTGTTGATTAAAGAAGTTATCTAGTGCATACGGATTTATATTGTTGTTGTAATCAGCATTGATTTGAAATACGTACTGTGTAGCCTTAAACTCTCTGTTCTTTTGACGTAAGTTATACCCTACCGTTAACTTTCCGTTGTATAGATTCTCACTGTTTTTACCGAATTTATAAGATGCAGCGATATTTGCACCTACTTCGTTTTCGATTAGATCCTCGAAGTATCTGTTATTATCAGATCTAGAGTTAGTTGAGAATTCGTAGTTATCCTCTCCTTTAACTTTGTTTAAAGTGTACATCTGTCTGTCAGGAGTTTGAGCAGAAATATTATTAAGAGCTAACCCCCAGTTTAGGTCTATTTGATCATTTAATTTATGATCTCCTAATAATTGGTTTACGAATAGACGATCTTGTCTGTAGTTTTGTCTTGATAGAAGCGTATTTTCATAATAGTCTTTTCTATCTGTAATATCTCTGATAAAACCAGTGTATTCATCTAGTTTTTCTTGAGTACCATTGATTAAAAGAGAATTGTATTTAATACTATTTCTAGAGTTGATATTATACTCAGCATTTAACATCGCAGTAGTATTCGTATTGTACTCATAAGACTTCATGTATAAATCTTTTGTAAAACTGTTTTGAGCTTGAGCAGTACGATTAATTCCTTCTTTGAATTTGTAATTATTGTCAAATGATACAGTAGCAAAGATGTTTAATGAAGACTCTGCTCCGAAGTAGAATGATTTACCACCATTCAGTCCTAAACTCATTCCATAAGGAGATTTGTTTTTTGTTTGTGCAGAGTTTTTAAAACTAAAACTTTGAAGCGCATTACTAGGTTGTTTTGTATTAGAGAATCCTAAAAAGTTTCTGTCTGATAGAGATCTAAACTTATCTTCTCCTACAGCATTAGAATTAATGTTTGATCCTAAACTAATGTTGAAGAATCCCTCTCCACTGTGTTTTTTAGAAATAATGTCTATATTACCTCCTGCGAAGTCTCCAGAGTTTCTTGCACTATATGTTTTATCTATTGAGATGTATTCTACGATATCAGTAGAGAATAAGTTTAAATCAATATTCTTTTTCTCTGGGTCATTTGAGGCTAGTGGCAATCCATTTAGAGAAGTACTGTTATATCTATCTCCTAGTCCACGTACGAATATTGTTCCTGTACCTTCTTGCTTGGCTACACCTGTTGTTTTAGCTACTGCAGAAGCTACATCACTTACCCCTTTACGAGATAATTCTTGTGAACCTATATGTTGTTTGATCTCACTAGATCTCTGTTGTTCTATAAGTAGAGCTGATTCTCTAGATTTAGAACGTGTAGCTTCCACTATCACTCCTTCTAGTTCTACGTGTTCAGAGGCTAATGCTATATTTAATGTTTTTGATTCTTTTTTTGCAACTGTGATTGATTTTTCTTGAGTTACATATCCCATATATTGAAACTGTAATATATAAGTACCTGCTTCTATCGAGATACTGTAACTTCCATCTAATTCTGTGTTTACTCCTTCAGAAGTATTTTTAATTGCCACGGTAGCATAGGCTAGTGGTTCATGCGTAGAGTCATCTGTTATTTTTCCTTTAATTTCGGCCTTTTGCCCATAAAAAGTGGCTGATACCATTAAGGTTAAGATCACTAAGAAATTTTTCATATAAATAAGTGTGTTGTATTATTGGTGCAAAGAACCTAGATGAATGTATAGTGAATGTTAATCAAAGTTTAATTTTTTGCGTATATTAGGTTATCAAATCGTTAACATATTAAATTATTGTAAAGTCTATATTTAGTAATGTATTATGCTCTATATTTGACCTACTAAAACACGCAACACAAGTATGAAAAATTCTGAAATTAAGATCCTTTTAGCTGATGATGAGCAAGATATTATCGATATCATTGGATATAATTTAGAGCAAGAGGGGTATCAAGTATTTACTGCAACAAACGGTAAGCTAGCAGTGGAGTCTGCAACTCAAAACAAACCACACCTTATTATATTAGATGTAATGATGCCTGAGATGGACGGTATAGAAGCATGTGAGTTGATTAGAAAAAACAGTGGTCTATCTAATAGTGTAATCACCTTTCTAACAGCACGTGGGGAAGATTATTCACAAGTAGCAGGTTTTGAAGCAGGGGCGGATGATTATATTACTAAGCCTGTCAAACCTAAGGTACTAATGAGTAAGGTAAAGGCATTACTTAGACGTGCACGCTTCAGTGACGATACTTCTAGTAATACTATAGAAGTAGGAGATATTAGAATAGATAGGGATGAATACAGAGTATTTGTTCGCAAAGAAGAAATTGTATTCCCTAGAAAAGAATTTGAACTACTTTATTTATTAATGGCTAAGCCAGGTAAAGTGTTTACTCGTGACGAGATCTTAGATGCAGTATGGGGTAATGAAGTGGTAGTAGGCGGAAGAACTATCGATGTACATATCCGAAAACTAAGAGAAAAAATCGGAGATAGTTACTTTAAGACTATAAAAGGAGTAGGATATAAATTTGACCACGCAGAATAGTTAATGGCTACAAAGTTTAAAAACTCTTATAAGTTTGCAATAAAGTCTTCATCTTCTATTACCTTGATAAGCTTTATTGTAACCTTTCCCATAGGTGTATTTTATCTAAACATCCCAGTTTGGATAGTGTTAGGATATCTTTTAATCTTATTTACGATGTCCTTTTTTATTCTTCAGTATCGTGTAGAGCACTTTATCTACAGAAGAATTAAAAAAATATATGACAATGTCTCTCTGTTAGAACATGCTGAGCTGAGAAGTAAAGCCGTGACGACTGATATGCAGACCTTGACAGAAGAAATCCAGAAATTTGCTAAAAACAAGAAAATTGAGATTGAGTCTCTTCAAGTGAGAGAAGAATATAGAAGAGAGTTCTTAGGGAATATATCTCATGAACTAAAGACTCCTCTATTCACGATACAGAGTTATTTAGAGACTTTACAGGATGGTGCGATTAATGATCTTAAAGTCAGGGACCGTTATATAGAGCGGGCAGCTCAGAGTGTAGATCGTCTTATCTATATCGTTAATGACTTAGATATGATTACTAAGCTTGAGTCTGGTGATCTACACCTTAATATCGTGACTTTTGATATTGTAGAGACGATTCGACATGCTTTTGACTTTTTAGATTATAAAGCCAAAAAAAGAAATATATCTCTAATCTTCGATCTGAATTATAACAAACCTATTTATGTAGTAGGTGATAAGGAACGCATAGGACAAGTCATTACGAATCTAATAGATAACTCTATTAAATATGGTAAGGAAAAAGGGACTACGGAAGTAACTATTGAAGACTTAGTGAATAATAAATTAATTATCCGTGTTACAGATAATGGCTTAGGGATAAAGAAGGAGAATGTGTCTCGTCTATTCGAGCGCTTCTATCGTATAGATAAGAGCGGAGCTAGAGCAGTGGGTGGTTCTGGATTAGGATTGTCTATCGTGAAGCATATTGTAGAGGCACATGAAGAACATATTTATGTAGAGAGTAGTTTTGGCTATGGATCAGAGTTCTCTTTCACTTTAGAGAAAGCTTTCGTAGACCCTACTGATAATTAATTATGTGCCAATAGGGTATCAATTTGTGGCAGATAAAATTAAAATAGGATAGTTTCACTATAATTACTTAATTTTGCGCAAATTTATAATGAAGTATATCACGTGGGAAGTAAAAATAAACTAAAGCGATTCAGAGAGAACGAAACTTTTGATATTGTATATCAGCCGACTAGAGAAGACATGATAGGAGAGTTACCACAAAAAGGTAATTGGAATAAAGACGTTTTTAAGAATGACAATCCTATCGTATTAGAACTAGGATGTGGAAAAGGAGAATATACAGTAGAGCTAGCGAAGCGTTTTCCTGAGAAAAACTTTATTGGTATTGATATTAAAGGTGCTCGTTTTTGGCGTGGTGCTAAGACAGCTGTAGAGTCAGGAATGACTAATGTAGCTTTCTTACGTACACAAATCGAACTTATCGAGTATGCATTTGCATCAGGTGAGGTGAGCGAAATCTGGATTACTTTCCCAGACCCTCAGATCAAGTATAAACGTACTAAACACCGTCTAACGAATAGTGAATTCCTTAAGCGTTATAAGAATATTTTATCAGAGGATGGTATTATGAACTTAAAGACGGACAGTGAGTTCATGCATGGGTATACATTAGGACTTCTACATGGAGAAGGACATGAAGTTATCTACGCTAATCACCACATTTATAAAAATGAAGGTGCACCTTCAGTAGTAACAGAAATTCAAACTTTTTACGAATCACAGTATTTAGAACAAAATAAACCTATAACTTACATTCAATTTAGAATTAAGTAAGATGGGAGTAGAAGTTGTCACACTTTTATTTTTCGGTTTTTTAGCAGCTACCTTGGGAGTTTCTCTTCCAGGGTTGCTTAATATGACAGCTGTCAAGATCGCTAAGGAAGAAGGAGGGCGCAATGCTTTCTCGTATGTCTTAGGAGCTTCGACCGTTATTTTTATTCAGACCTTTATCGCCATATTCTTTTCTAAGCTTATTGATTCTAGCCCGAGTATTACTGAGGCATTACACGAAATCGGTTTAGTTATTTTTGCAATATTGACGATTTACTTCTTCTTTTTTGCAAAGAAAAAAGAGATGAAGAAAAAGAATAATCCTAAGAAGAGCAAGTCACCTTTTGTTTACGGGCTTTTCTTAGCTTCGATCAATGTATTCTTAATTCCCTACTACGTTTTTTTAAGTATCACTTTAGCTACTTATGACTATCATATCTTTGACTTGATATGTACTATATTCTTCTCATTAGGGGTAGTGATAGGATCAGCGATGATGTTTTATCTCTATATCTCCTTTTTTAAGAAACCCTCTAGAGAGGATGCTTTTATTCTGCGCAATATTAATTACGTAATCGGGACTATTACAGGTATTATCTGCTTGATCACGATATATAAGTTATTGAAATAATGGACAAGCAGGATAGTTTCTTTGAACGAGTTTTCACTGTTGCGAGACAGATACCAGTAGGTAGAGTGACTACTTACGGTGCTATAGCTAGAGCTATCGGAGCAGCGCGTTCGGCGCGTATGGTAGGTTATGCGATGAATGCGTCTCATGATGATGATACAGTACCTGCACATCGTGTAGTGAATCGCAATGGATTATTGACAGGTAAGTTTCATTTTGATGGAACTAATCTGATGCAACAGTTATTAGAGAATGAAGGGGTTGAGGTAGTAGATAATAAAGTGGTCAATTTTAAAGAACTCCTTTGGGAACCTACTGTGTACGAAGGAGAATAATTAACCGTATAAATCACTTATTTTCTCTAGTAGTGTATTTTAATCCAATTATTTAGATGTTATTAGTTCATATTTTGAATTAGTTTGTTTACTTCTTATTTTTACAGAAAGAGGTCTGTTTTTCTCTAATAAATAGCTGTTATTTCCTTTTTAAGAGTTTTAGAAGACTTTTTATTTACTGTTTTTTTGCATATTTAGGCTATTTAAGCCTTTTTTTGTGTCTTTTTTTAAAAAATAAGCGTAGTTTTTTGCATTCATATTGAGATTTTAATGATTCAAATCATTGATCATTAGTTGTTTGTGGTTGTTTTTGTTTTTAGGGGTTAAAAACCAGAATAGCCTGTAATCCTAGATATAGTACGCTTTAGAGTGAGCTCCTTCAAGAGTTCTTCAACATTTCCCCAAGATTACTCTATTAGAGCACTTATTTCTTGAAGAAGTCTTGAAGAAGTGTTGGTGCAGTGTTGAAGATGTGATAGAGTACAGACTAGAAGTCTGCGCTAGTACATTTTACCTTTATCTCAGATAATAAGTGTATTACGTTTATGGATGTTGTATAAATGTGTACCATGATTTATATAAATACATAAAATGGTTTTATCTTTGGGAGTATAATATAGTTAATACAATGCAGAGACAAATTAAAGTTAAGAACTTCGGACCAGTAAGAGAGGGATATACAGGTAATGATGGATGGATAGATATCCACAAGGTTACTGTGTTTATAGGTGATCAAGGTTCTGGTAAGAGTACTGTTGCTAAATTGATAGCTACTTTTGTTTGGTTAGAGAAAGCTTTGATTAGAGGAGATAAAACTTTACCTCTTAAAGAGAATGCTTTTATTGAGTTATTAACGTATCATCGTTTACAGAATTATATAGAGCCTACTTCTGTACTGGAGTATAAAGGAAATTATTACCATTTAAGAGTTGTTGAAAGCGAAGGTAAGTATAATGTAGAGGCAACGTTATTCAATGAGCAGAATATCGTACAACCTAAGGTCATGTATGTGCCTGCCGAGCGCAATGTGTTGAGTTCGATAGAGAATCTTACTCATGTTTCTAGTTTAGTTGCTGGTAGCCTACAGACCTACTTGATAGAGTACAGATATGCTCAGTTAACGAATAAGGATAAGGAAGTAATCTTACCTATTAATAAAGCGAGCTTCTTATACGATTCATCTTCTGATAATAGCTATGTGGTAACGAATAATAAGCGACTAAAAGTAACGGAAGCTTCTAGTGGGTTTCACTCTGTAGTACCTTTGTATTTAGTAACGGATTATCTTTCTCAGTTTATTAAACAAGATGAGCAGAAATTGATTAATTCACTTAGTGCAGATCAGCAGATCCGGAGAAATGTTGAGATAGTCATGTCTAGAGCAATACAGGATGGAGACCATGTTGATGATTATAGATTAGATTCTACTGTATATTTAGATGAAAAACAGAGAAATGTAGATAACAAATACATCTGCCGTAGTGTAATCAATATTGTAGAAGAGTTAGAGCAGAACTTATTCCCTAAGTCTCAACGTAAGGTACTGAATAAGTTAGTTGCTTATAATAATGAGAATGAGTATAACCAGTTAGTCTTAACGACGCATAGTCCTTATTTGATTAATTATTTAACACTAGCAGTGAAGGCTGGTCGTGTAGCACAGTTAGCAGCAGATAATACTGAGGCTCTAAATAGGGTGGCTAATGTAGTTCCTCTAGAAGCAGTATTAGGAATAGATGATCTAGTGGTGTACCAATTAGATGAAGAAAGAGGAAGTATTGAACAGTTAGAAATGTATAAAGGATTGCCTTCTGATGAGAACTATTTAAATGATAGTTTAGAAGATATTAATATACAGTTCTCAGAATTATTTCAAATAGAGGATTTATGCAAGTAGATTTTTTTGATACTTCTTGTTTGACTGTTTTTTCTACTAGTAAGGTAGGGATTAGTGATGCGAATTCGGATAGTAATACGCCTGCAGTTGTGAAGTTTGAAGAAGAAGATGTTTGGGATTTTACGATTCATAATCCGAATAGGCATGAGGTAGAGTACAGAGCAATAGATTACTGTATAGATATTTTCAGATTGGTTGGTGATAACACTTTTAGTAGTGCTTCGACAGGTGAGGAGTTAATCAAGCGATGTGAAGGATTTCTCTTTAGAGCAGAACAGTTTGTTGTGTTTTTTGAGATAAAAACTGGATTGGGAAAAGGATGGTTTACAGATGCTTGTAGAAAGTTTGAAGAAACTATACTGAGTTTTAAAGAGCATCACTCTGATAAAAGTGATTTAATACGCAATCCTATTATTAGTAATAAGAATTACAGTACATATAGAGTCCCACAGAACTATGGTGTACAGAATGATATTTTAAGAGATAAGACAGGACTAAATATCGAGGTGAAGTTATCCACTTCGTATGATGTAGCATAGACAATAAAGAAACTCCACTTGATTAGGTGGAGTTTTGTTATTTATAGTGTCCCTCTTTTTGATAGCTTTTAGAGATCATATATAGAGATGTGGTCAAAAAGGTCGGGTATTAAGAAAATATCTAATAGACATTTTTAGTGATGTCCATTGTGTGACACGCATGATAATGCGTCTGTACTTTGACATAATCAGTAGGCGTGTGGACTAAATGCGTTTGTGGCTTAGTGGATATGCTAGTGTGATTCCTCCTATCGTCGGAATGACAAGATACTGGATATTATGCCATAGGTGCAATTTCTAATTCCTAATTAATTTAATACAGTGGGAAGTTAAGACTGAAGACTGTTCTGTCTTCTCGTCTGTGGTACGTTAGGTATCCATTGTGCATCTCTACGATATTCTTAGATAGAGGTAATCCAATACCTGCTCCTTCTTCACGGGTGGTGTAGAAAGGGATGAATATCTTTTCTTTAATCTCAGGGATGATTCCTAGTCCACTGTCTTCTATATCTATGTAGATACGATTGTTCTTTTCGTATAAGTTAATATGGATTTCTTTTACCTCTTGTTTGGCAGTGGCGTGTATTGCATTCGTCAATAAGTTGATAAATACTTGCTCCATCTGTTTAATGTCCCACTCTAGATTGATCTGCAGATTTAAGTTTGTTTGTACTTTGATACCGTTATTCTTAAATAGAGGCATCAGAGTTTCTATACTCATCTGTATGATGCGATTAACAGGGGCTGATTGCTTTTTAGGAGAGGTCAGCATGGTTAGCTTTCTATAGTTGTCTATGAATTGCTGTAAGTGATTAGTACGATTAACGATCGTATTGATACTTACTTTGATATCATCCATATCTTCTTCTGACAACTCTTCCTCTTCTAGTATTTCTTGAGTATTATGAGCAAGTGAGTGGATAGGTGTAAGAGAGTTCATGATCTCATGAGAGATAATCTTCATTAGATTCTCCCAAGTATCTTTTTCTTTTTTCTCTAACACTTTCTGAATAGAATCTAATAAAACGATGAAGTACTCTTGATTTTGACTTATTGTATTAGAAGTTTGGAGCATAAAGGTTTGTTTCTCCTCATGCTCTATTTTGATATCGATAGACTCTTTAGACTCTTTAAAGTTTAGCTGTTGTAGATGATGGGTTAGTGTAGGGAGTAGTCGTTCTAGGTTTGTCCAAGACCTAATCTTCGGTATATCGAATAGGGAAGAGAAGTAATCATTAATAAGGAATATGTCCCACTTATCGTTCTTCTTCTCTAGAATTAGAATACCTGTTTCTATATTGTTTAAAATATTTAGATAGACGAGCTCGCGTATTTCGTTTTGCTGTTGTTGTGTTTGCAGTTTATGGTAGAGCTTCTGTAAGTTGTTTAGTGTCTCATTAGGTTGCTCTTTTGTTGTCTTAAGCGAATAGTCATCATACATCATCGCTAGTACGATACGGTCTATGGCTGTGTAATATTTCTTCTGAAAAAAGAAAAGTTCAACGAATAAAGCGACTATCAGTATACATACCAAGACAAAGGAATACACAAGGTCCTTAGTGAACAAATACATGCCTAACAATCCTAATAGAAGGATGACTATAATGCGCAAGAAGGCTTTAAAGTGGAATGATTGCATAGGATTAAACTTAGTTTTTGATATTGTATTTTTCTAGTCTTCTGTATAACGCGGCTCTAGATAACCCTAGTTCTTCAGCCGTCTGAGAGATATTGCCATCGTACTTCTCTAGTGCTTTAAGGATAGAGATACGCTCCATATCTTGTAAGGTATTCTCTTCTGTAGAGGTATCGTTAATCATAGTTGGCGAAATACCGAAATCATGAAGGTTTAGCTCATCCTCTTCTGTTAGAATTAATGCGCGCTCTACACGGTTTTGCATTTCGCGTATATTTCCTTTCCAGTCGTAGTAAGTTAAGGCTTGCTGAGTAGATTCGCTAATACTTGGTACAGTACGGCTATATTTATGTGCATACTCTTCCACAAAGAATTGTAGTAGAGGTAAGATATCTTCTAGGCGATCTCTTAATGGCGGTAGCTGTAGTGTCACGGTGTTAATACGGTAATATAAGTCTTCTCTGAATGACTTCTCATTGACCTCTTGTTCTATATTAGCATTCGTAGCTGTGATGATGCGGATGTCTACAGGACGAGCTTTAGACTCCCCTAGTCGAATCACGCTTTTAGATTGGATGACTTGAAGAAGTTTGGCTTGTAAGTGAAGAGGTACATTGCCGATTTCGTCTAAGAATATAGTACCACCATTTGCGGCTTCGAAGCGACCTTCCGTATCTTGTTTAGCATCTGTAAAAGCTCCTTTAGCATAACCAAATAGCTCACTCTCAAAAAGATTTTCGTTTAAAGACCCCAAGTCTACATGGATGAATGGTTGCTCTTTTCGAGGAGAATTGTCATGTATATGTTTTGCCAATACGTATTTACCTGTACCATTCTCTCCTAATATTAGTGCATTAACATCCGTTTTAGCTACACGACTAGCCATCGTATATACTTTCTGAATGCTAGGAGCCTGGCCTATAAATACGTTATCTTCTTTTTGTGGTTTGTCTACTACTGTTTCTTTTTTGCGCAGTTGCTTGACTACTCCTTTTACGGTTTCTATAAGTGCTTCGTTATTCCATGGTTTTAGGATATAATCTACCGCTCCGAGTTTGATTCCCTCTACCGCAGTCTCTACATTACCATAAGAAGTCATCAGTATAATCTGTGTATTCGGTGCAATATTCTTAATCTCTTTAAACCAAAATATCCCTTCTTTACCATCTTCGAAGCCTACGCGATAATTCATGTCTAGAATAATCACATCTACTTCTTGTTGAGAAAGTATTTCTGCTATTTTTTTTGGGTTATTATTCGTCAATATGGTTTCAAAGTGTCTTTTTAGCAACATTTTTGCTGCGATAAGAACTTCAGAATTGTCGTCTAATACAAGAATTGTAGCGTTAGTTTTTCTCATGGTGTAAAGGTTTATTTCAAAAGCGAACGTTTTAGTGTCCGAAACTGAACAGTTTATTTTTTGATCAAATATTAAGTTGTTGATTTGTAATGATTAATGTGTTCATTAATGATTGGCACATTATTGTTATTATATCTATAAAACAATTAATAATGGATCGTACTATTCCTCGTAAAAATAGAAAAAAAGTTAAGATAATACTTGCTTCAGTTGGTATTATCGCTTTGCTATTAATCAGTTATATCACTTTTTTTCAGCATATCGCTTTAAACGTTGCTAAGAAAGAGATACGTATTCGTCCCGTAGAAGAGAACTTCTTCGAAGAGTATATTTCTTTTCAGTCTCAGGTAGAACCATTGCATTCTTTGTTAGTCAATATCACAGAAGGAGGAGCGGTGATGGAGAGATTAGTAGAGAATGGGAGTATGGTAGTACAGGGACAACCTTTAGTAAGACTGTATAACCCGAGTTCTGAGTTTAACTTTATGTCTCAAGAAGCTTCTCTGATCGATCAAATGAATAATTTGAATGTGAATAAGATGAATATTCGTAATCAAGAGTTAAATTTAACGAAAGATTTGATAAGTATCGAGTACGATTATAAGAATGCAGAGCTACAGTATGATCTGAATAAGAAATTATATGATCAAGAGATATTGTCAGAGAGTGATTGGAACAAAACAAGAGAGGCTCTAACATATCAAAAAAAGCGTAAGGCGCTGATGGAAGAGAGTATCCAAAAAGAGAAACAAAGTAATGCGTTACAAGTAAAACAAATAGATCAATCGATAGCTGTCATCAATAGAAGCTTAGAGCAGCTAAGAGAGAATAAACAGAATTTCTTATTAAAAGCACCTGTATCGGGGAGGCTGTCATCGTTCGAGGCTATATTAGGAAAGACGTATAACGGAGGAGAGAGTATCGGTAAGATAGATGTGATGGAAGGATATAAGCTAGTCGCACAGGTAGATGAGTTCTATCTCGATAAAATAATGCTTAAGCAGAGAGGGCAGATTGATATGAAAGGGCAAATCACGAATGTAGAAGTGATCAAAGTGTTGCCTGAGGTAAAGAGTGGTAGATTCGAAGTACACCTAGCTTTCGATACAGAAAAGGAGCTAAAACTACAGGAAGGGACGACCTTTGGAGTGAAGTTATTCTTGTCAGGAAAAGAGAAAGCGCTCTTATTACCTAAAGGTAATTTCTTTCAAGACACAAAAGGAGAATGGGTATATGTAGTGAAAAATAATAAGGCTACAAGAAGGAATGTAGAGATAGGACGCGAGAATCCTGCTTACTATGAAGTCATATCAGGCTTAGAAGTAGGGGAGGAAGTGATCGTATCAAGTTATAAAGATTATTTAAGAGTAGAACATTTAAACATAGAAGAATAATTATGGTAATAACTATTAATCAAATGTCTCGTGTATTTCAGACAGAAGAAATAGAGACAACAGCTTTAAATCAGGTTTCTTTAAATGTGAAAAAAGGAGAGTTTATCTCTGTTATGGGACCTTCAGGATGTGGAAAGTCAACACTGTTAAATATCATCGGACTATTAGATAATGCGAGTAGTGGAAGCTACCTATTATTAGACAAGGAGATGGTGGGATTAACAGAAAGTCAGCGAGCACAGATTAGAAAAGAAAACATCGGATTTATCTTCCAGAATTTTAATCTAATCGATGAGTTGACAGTGTATGATAATATAGAACTTCCTCTAATCTATAATAAAGTGCCTAGTAGTGAGCGCAAGAAGAGGGTAATGGAGATAGCAGAACGCTTGAACATAGTACATAGATTAAAACATTATCCACAACAGCTATCAGGAGGACAACAACAACGTGTGGCTGTAGGGCGTGCTTTAGTAACGAACCCTAAGATTATCCTAGCCGATGAGCCTACAGGTAACTTAGATAGTAAGAATGGTAACGAAGTAATGGAATTATTAACAGAACTGCACCAACAAGGAGCTACAATCATCATGGTGACTCACTCGAATCACGATGCTTCGTACTCAGAACGCACGATTTTAATGAAAGATGGAATGATCTTATCAGAGAAAATGAATACTAAAATCGTAGATGTTTTTGCAGAATAAAAACACAGAATTATGATACGTTTTTTATTAACACTTGTAGCCGCGCTATTGTCCTTTATCATGCATGGACAAGGTAAGCAAATGGTTACTATCGCTGGAGGAGTACAAAGTATAGAAGTATCTTCTATAGTGATAGTTAATGTTGATGCAACTAGGGATTCTAATACAGTAGAAATAGTCACTGATATGGAGAGCCCAGAAGAGTTAGTACAAATCAGACAGGTAGGAACTAAATTGTCTATTGAATCCAAATCTCCAAACAGAAGATATAAAAGTATAGGAAAGATTACAGTGAATGTTTCTCAGAAGTCAGTACTTACTTATTACGCTAGTGCTATGGCTAGAATAGTGGTGTCTGGTAGAGTATCTGGTGATAGCGCTAAGATATCTGTTGATGGGGCTGGATCTATAAATGCTAATTTCTCTGTGAATACAATCAGTATTAATGTAGACTCAGCCTCTAAGTATGTTGGTAATGTAACAGCGAAGACAATGAAGGCTAATGTAGACTCAGCAGGTCGTGTGGAAGTGACAGGAGATGTCGAATCCCTTGTAGTCAATGTGGATAGTGCAGCGACATTCGCAGGCAAAGGCTTAAAAGCAAAAACAGTAAAAGCTGAGGTAGACTCTATGGGGAAGGCAGAAGTGTATCCTACAGAAAGTCTAAATGCTTATGCAGACTCTATGGGTAAAGTGGTGTACTATAATACACCAAAAGAATTAAAGAAATATACAGATTCTATGGGATCAGTTAAGGCAGGTAATTAGTGTTATGCTAAAGAATTGGTTTAAAATATATATTAAAAATATCAGCAACTCTAGATTGTTCTTTTTGTGGAATATCATAGGGTTAGCTATTGGTATGGCTTCTGTTATCCTAGCAGTGACTTACTATAAGAGTGAGTATAGCTATAATAGATGGATACCTAAGGTAGGTAATATGTATGAAGTAAACCTAGAGATGGGAAAACAATCCAATTCTATCTATATCCCTGCAGGGGTAGGACCTTATTTATTAGAGAATCGATTAGCTGAAGACTACTGTTACTACGCGTTAGAGTATTTAGATTTCTATGGGGAGAGTAAAACAGAACAGGGAGTTGTAAGTAAGATATTGAATACACAGGAGTCATTCTTTCACTTTTTTCCTTTTGAATTTAAGTATGGCGATAAAGATAGACTGTTCATAGATGACTATTCTATAGCAATATCTTCTAATCTAGCTACTCGTTTTTTTGGAGACACAAATCCCGTGGGTGATACACTGTCGTTAGCGCATCAGAAGTATGTTGTAAGAGGGGTGTATGAATTAAATCAACGTGCTACGATAATGCCTGAGGTAGTACTTGCTTCTATAGACTTTGATGAAATAGAAGAGTATGAGTTATGGCAAGAGAATGTAGGTGGACTCGTGTTTAAAAAAGCAGAAGGAGTAGACCAGGTTAAGTTATTAAAAGAACTAGAAGAAGTTTACTACAATAAGAAAAAGAAGAATAAATACTTTGATGATAGAGGAGATGAGGTTACTTCTAAGTTAGTTCCATTAGCAGAAGCTCGATTTGAATCTAAGCAGAGTACTCTATTAGAAGGAAATACAAAGAGAGAAACAATAGGGTTAATCAGTGGGTGTTCGTTCTTAATCTTTTTACTGACTGTAGTGAACTATATCAGTCTGAATCAGTCTAATGTCTTAAGTAGAGCAAAGGAGTTGTCTCTTAGAAGAATTATAGGAGCTTCAAAAGGACAGTTGGTATTACAGTTACTTTTTGAGACGGTACTGAATGTCTTAGTTGCGTTAAGTATTTCTTTGGTTTTAGTAGAATTGAGTTTACCTATCTACAACAGTTTTTTACATCAACACTTAGTATTCTCTTGGGAAGCTATGGGGATTGTGATTTTACTGATAGGTGGAGGAATTATTTGTCTAGGAGGTTTGTTACCTGCTTTATACGGTAGTATTATCGCTAGACAACACACTAAGGGAGGGCAAGTACAGCTTCATTTAAGTATCTCTAAGTGGAGAATGGCATTCGTGGGAATACAGTTGGTGATTGCTTTCTTTTTCTTAATCGCTGGATGGCTAGTGTATAATCAGGTGGATTATATGCAAAGCAAAGAATTAGGATTTAAGGGAGAGCAGGTATATCAAGTCAAGCTATATACACAACAGATCAGACGTAAGATGTATAGATCATCTAAAGTCATAGAGCAAATAGCGGATATAAAAGGGGTGAAAGGTGTAGGGCTGTCTACGATCTCTTTTAAAGGAAATAGTATGAATACGAATCATACGGTTTATTACCAACAACAGAAAATAACGGACTTCATCATGGATGGTGTAGATGAAGGGTATATACAGATGATGGGATTCAATATGCTGGCGCTTCAGGAGGATATAGATGAAGATCTCCCAACCGTATATGTCAATGAGAAATTTGTTACTCAACTAGGTAAACAACCTAGTGATGTAGTAGGAGAGGTCATAGCATATGACAGTAATACATTTATCATAAAAGGGGTAATAGGAGACTTTAATCGAGACGGATTTGAAGAGAGTATAAAGCCAATGCTTCTGTTTCACTGGAGAGATATAGAGTTTTTGCCTTATGGTATAGAGTCTCTATCTGTGCAGATAGATCCAGAGATAAAGGAAGAAACTCTAGAACGTCTACAAGCATTCTGGATAGTGAATGTCGATTATGAGTATCCGTTTGAGGTGATGGCTGTGAAGAAACAGTTTGCTCAGACTTATCAGAAAACATTATCACAGCGCAATATGTTTATGCTGTGGAATGGTGCAGTAGTGTTGATCGCTCTGTTCGGACTCTACGCGGTGATGTCCTTTGCAATAGAACAACAATTAAAGGAAATCGTGATCAGAAAAGTATTAGGGGCTAGTGAGAAAGAACTCTATCTGAAGTTACTGAAGCCTTTTATATATGCTCTGGGGATTACTTATGTATTAGTACTATATCCTACATATTGGTTGATGAGTAAATGGTTAGATAGGTTTGTAGATCATACAGATATTTCGGTTTACCCATTTGTACTTTCTTTAGTGCTACTCTCTGTTTTAGTCTTTGTGGTTTTAGCAAGTAAGCTGTATAAGGCTGTTAAAATCAATATTATTAATTATATCAAATACGAATAAAATGTTAAAGAACTGGTTGAAAATATATTGGTACAATACGATGAAGCACAAGATGTATTTCTTGTTGACAGTAGTAGGATTGACACTAGGTATTGCGTCAGTTGTATTAGCATCGTTGTACTATCTAGAAGAGTCTAGTTATGATCAGTGGAATCCTTATAAGGATGAGGTGTATCTCGTAGAGACTGTAGCTCCGAATTTCTCTATGACAGATCAGTTCCGTCCTATGGGAAGGTATCTAAAGGATAATTATAAGGAACTAGATGATTATATGTACTTTGGATATAATGGTTCTTTAAATTTTATTTATAATGAGAAGACAATAGATGTAAAGGATACATATGCTGTACAAGATAACTACTTTGAGTTTTTTCCATTCGAGTTTGTATATGGTAATGCTGAAAAAGCGTTAGTTAATCCTAATGATGTAGCGATAGATATTAAGATCTCTGAAGCACTATTTGGGGAAGGAGTAAACCCAATAGGTAAGACAATAGAAGCTGTTAATCCAAACTATGATAGTCAGGGTAACACTAGGTTTATAATCTCTGGTGTATACAAAATAGGAGACCTACGCAGTTCTTTTGCTCCTAATGCAGTTATGAATAATTTGCCTGAAAAGCCTAGTGAAAATGATGACTGGACGAAGGAATTTGGATTAAATCTATGTGTGAAGACTAAACAGCCTGATAGAATTAAAAAGGCTATAGTGGAGCTTAGAGATAAATATGTTGCCATTCCTAAGGCAGAGAAGGATGGTCTAACATTAGAGCAATATAAAGAAGAGGAGCCTTTTAAATACTATACAGGAGATATCGTATTAAATAAACTTGCAGATGCTCGTATGTTACCGAATAAAAGGTTATTATTCCCAGCAGGTAGCGCAAATGTGCAAATGCTAAACATTAGTATCTTCTTATCTATGACGATACTCTTACTTTCTATTTTTAATTATGTCAATCTATCATTAACGCAAGTAGTGAGTAGAGGAAAAGAAATAGGAATGAGAAGAGTAGCTGGTGGAGGTAAGAGAAGTTTTTATCAGCAGAGTATTTTTGAAACTGCTATTGTGGTTATTCTTTCTTTAGTATTAGCTATTTGTATTATTGAGCTCATTCTGCCTTATATCAATGTCTATTTAGAGGCGAATATCACATTTTCGTTTATCAATGATTTAGCTGTTCTTATCGTTATTGCCACTTTAGTGATTCTGATATGCGGTGGTATTCCTGCTTTTTTTGTTTCAAGATTTGAGACTGTCAAATTATTAAAAGGAAATGTAATAGGGACTAAAGGAGGTAAGTGGCTTAGTAATGGTTTTTTAGTTCTTCAATTTACAATAGCTTGTTTCTTTATTATTGGTTCTATCATCGTCAATGAGCAAGTAAGTTATATGCTCAATAAAAGTCTGGGTTTTAAAGGAGATCAAGTTATTAATATAGAGTTTCTTAATCATAATAGTTATACAGGAAAGCGCGCTGCTAAATATGCAAGCTTCAAAGCCGAACTAGAAAAGATTAGAGGAATAGAGTCGGTATCTACTAGTACCATAGGTTTTGGAAATGCTTCAAATGGTGTATTTGGTACCTATCACAACAACGGGAAAGAGAATTTGATGATTAGTAATGTTATGATAGACTATGATTTCTTCGATGTATTAAAGATTGAATTAAAAGAAGGTAGGATGTTATCTGCTCAATTATCTTCTGATAGTTTAGATAATGTGGTGGTGAATGAGACTTTTGTTCGTAGGATGAATTTGACTAAGCCTCTTGATACTTCAGTAGAACTGCTAGGTACGAATAAAAAAATAGTGGGAATAATTAAAGACTTTAATATCGATGGACTAGAAGATAAAATATTACCATCAGTATATTCTTATATGCCAGAGACTAAGCATAGCTATGGGATGTATTCTGTCATATACATAAAGGTTGTTCCAGAATATTTTAGTAAGACTATTGTTGATATCGAGAAGCTGTGGAAGAAGTACAATATAGAAGAAAGGGATGTGTTTCAATACAAGTTTGTAGATAAGCAGTTTGCAGAGACTTTCCATAAAGTACAGATGGAGAAGAGAATATTTAATATTCTAAGTACTGTAGTTGTATTCATTGCTTTATTTGGACTGTTTGCTGTATCGTCTTTTACAATAGGAACAAAGCTAAGAGAAGTAGCTATCCGCAAGGTATTAGGAGCTGAGACTTTCGGACTGTTAAGACAATTGACATTTCAGTATATAATCTATTGCTTGGTTGGATTCGGTATAGCAGTATTCCCTAGTTATTATTTTTTAAATAAGTGGTTAGCGAACTATGCGTATCGCATAGAGATCGGATGGAGTGTGTATGTGTATAGTTTGTTGTTGATTTTAGGATTGACATTGTTGATTGTTATTAGTCGTGCTTATAAGGCGACTAGAGTAGATGTATTAAAGTATATCAAATACGAATAGAGATGTTAAAGAACTGGTTAAAGATTTATTGGTACAATACGATGAAACACAAGATGTATTTCTTGTTGACAGTAGTAGGATTGGCGATAGGTATTGCGTCAGTTACATTAGCATCGTTATATTATCTAGAAGAGTCTAGTTATGATCAATGGAATCCTTATAAGGATGAGGTTTTTGTCTTAGAGTCTAAAAGTGATCAGATCTCTAGTAATAGTCAGCCCTTTGCACTAGGGTATTTCTTAAAAGAGAATTACCCTATAGTGGAAGATTATATGTACTATAATGGGGTGTATTTTAGAGGAAATGTAAAAATAGATGAGAAGGAATATGCTATTGAGAAAGTAATATATGCTCAGAAGAATTTCTTTTCTTTTTTTCCTTTTGAGTTTGTTTATGGCAATGAGAAAACAGCGTTTAATAATCCAAATGATATTGCTATAGAACTAGAATTAGCTGAATTATTATTCGGAAAGAATGTTAATCCATTAGGAGAAGAAATTGAGATAAAGGATGTTAAGTATAGTGTATCTGCTGTCTATAGGATAGGACATGATATAAGAAGTTCTATGAGTCCTAATATTGTAATAGATAAGTTAAGTACTGAAGAGATAGCGTCTAGAGGAGATTGGTTTACAAGTAATTATAATTTAGTAGTTAAAACCAAAGATAAAGAACAGACTAGAGTCGCTATTGATAATTTATTCTATAAACATTTTTATTCTGTTTTAGCAGAGTCTAAAGGAGTTTCTGTAGAAGAATTTGTAGAGACTACTTTTAAAAGCTTCTATGCTAAGAGTTATTTATTACCCTTAAATGGCGCTAGGATGAATGCAATTGGTTATTTTTTTCCTGAAGGGAATACTAATTTATTGATGTTGAAAATTATAGTGGGACTTTCTGTTATGATTCTATTGTTGTCCACATTTAATTTTATCAATCTAGCACTATCTCAATCTCTGAATCGAACTAAAGAAGTTGGGGTGAGAAAGGTTTTAGGCGCAAATAGAAGTTTAATTATTAGTCAAGGGCTTTTAGAATCCTTTATAACAACTGGAATAGCTTTATTATTAAGTGTTATTATTTTAGAATTATTAGTGCCGTTCATAAATGTATTTGTGGGTACAACGATTGAGTTCTCGTTTTTTAAGTTTATAGGCTTATTATCGAGTGTATTAATAGTTGTCACTCTCTTGGTAGGTATCTTACCAGCACTATATCTCGATAAGATGGATACGTTATCAGCACTTAAAGGTTTTATCTATAAAAGCACTAGTGGAAGAGTAATAAAGAATAGTTTTTTAGTTCTACAGTTTGTTATTGCTAGTTTTTTTATCACAAGTGGGATATTGATACATCAACAGGTTAATTATATGCTTCATAAAGATCTCGGCTTTAAGGGGGATCAGGTAATAGGTGTATTATTTAAGGAAAATAGAGAATACGATGGGACTTCTGATCGATTAAATCAATACTATAATTTTAAAGAGGAACTTCTACAAATAAAAGGAGTGGAGGATGTGTCAACAGCTTCTTCACACTTTGGAAGTAATGCATTATCTAATACGTTTACTTATCATTCATATCAATCAGAAGAGTTTTTAGTAGAACAAATAGGAATGGATTATAACTACTTTGATCTATATGATATAAAGATGAAACAAGGGAGGAATATATCTTCTCAGTTCGCTTCAGATAGTATTAATAACATTATTGTCAATGAGGCCTTCGTTAGAGAAATGAAAGAGAAAGAACCACTAGGGAAGTTTATAGAAGGCAAAGGTTTTAAGTACAGAATCATAGGTGTGGTAGATGACTATAATAATGAAAGATTAGCAAACGAAGTAAAACCTAAGATTTACTACCACTTTCATACTAATCAAAGGATAAGAAATAATTTTCTGTATGTCTCTATTAAATTAAGTAAAGATAAGATAGAACCTACTCTAGAAGCTGTTGAAAAAACATGGAAGAAATATAATATAGATAGTAAAATTCCTTTTGTTTATGAATTTGTAGATCAACGTTATGCGAAAACTTTTGACCGTGTTTTATTAGAGAGAAAAGTATTTAGAGTATTAAATTATACAGTTGTATTCATTGCTTTATTTGGACTGTTTGCTGTATCGTCTTTTACGATAGGAACAAAGTTAAGAGAAATAGCTATCCGCAAGGTATTAGGAGCAGATACTTTTGGGCTGTTAAGACAGTTGTCATTTCAGTATGTAATCTATTGCTTGGTTGGATTCGGTATAGCAGTGTTCCCTAGTTATTACTTTTTAAATAAGTGGTTGGAGAATTATGCGTATCGCATAGAGATAGGATGGAGTGTGTATGTGTATAGCTTATTGTTGATTTTAGGATTGACATTACTGATTGTTATCAGTCGTGCTTATAAGGCGACTAGAGTTGATGTATTAAAGTATATCAAATACGAATAGAGATGTTAAAGAACTGGTTAAAGATTTATTGGTACAATACGATGAAGTACAAGATGTATTTCTTGTTGACAGTAGTAGGGTTGGCGATAGGATTATCAGCTGTGATTATTTCGTATTTATATTATACTGAAGAAATGTCTTATGATACTTGGCACAAGGATAGTGATCGTGTATTTATGGTAGAGACTAAGTTTAGTGAAGAGGAAAGCTGGCCAATGTTATCTTATCCATTTGGCTCTAAATTAAAAGAAATGTCACCAGAAGTCGAAGCATATTCTTATGTAGATGATAGTTATGACGATGGAATGTTAGTGCATAATGGAGAACTGCTTGCTTATACCAAGGCTATTAGTGTACAGTCTAATTTCTTTACTGTATTTCCTTTTGAAATAGTAAGTGGAAGTCAACTACAACCTTTTGATGCTCCAAATCAAGCATATATAAAAGATACATATGTAGAATACTTATTTAAAGATAAAGATCCTATAGGGCAGACTATAGTAATATGGGATGTCTCTTATGTAGTAAAAGGAATATTTAAAGAAGCAAATACATTAAGTTCTATCAATCCTAATATCGTAATGAATGATTTAGATGAAAGGGAGAAAGAAGCTGTTGAAAAAGAGTATTGGGGAAACTACAACTCTGCTTTATGGATAAAAGTAAAGGAAGCTCAATCAAAAGAGATTATAGAAAAAAGGTTACTCGATATATATGATAAGTATGTCATGTTGCCTGAGGCTAATAAAAAAGGTATATCTGTAGACGAGTATAAAAGAAGTAGAGGGGAGCATTCTTTTGGTTTTTATTTACATGATTTAAAGGGACAACGCTTTGTTAAAATTGATGATATAAATGCACTTCCAGAAGGAAAAGCTAATGTTGATAGAATATATATTGCCATAGGTTTATCCGTGTTAATCATATTATTATCTGTATTTAATTATATCAATATTACTACAGTACAAGTGATGAATAGAGGTAAGGAAGTAGGGATGCGTAAGACTTTTGGTGCGAATCGTTTCATTCTCATGTATCAAAATTATTTTGAATCAACTATAACGGTGCTAATCTCTATAGTGTTGTCTTTTGTAATAGTAGAATTCTCTCTACCTAGTTTAAGAGTGTTTTTTGAAGCACAGTTGAGTTTTAATATACTAGATTTTATATTTCAACTAATCGTATTCTTAGTATTAGTAGTAGTCTTAGTGGGGACTCTTCCAGCATTCTATATTTCTAGTTTTAAAACAATAGATGTTTTAAAAGGGAATATGAAGAGGAGTAAGAAAGGTATGTGGTTTAAGAACATATTGTTAACAGTTCAGTTTATTGTTGCTTGTTTTTTTATTATAGGCTCTTTCATTATTTATCAGCAAGTGAGTTATATGTTGAAAAAAGATCTAGGATATAATGCAGATCAAATAGTAGCAGTGAAATACAACTTTAAAAAGGAGGTGACTAATCGGCTAGATGTGTATGAACGGCTAAAAAAGGATGTACTAAAGTTGAAAAATATAGAAGGTGTAAGTGCTTGCTTATTAGATATTGGTGGATATAGGTATGTGTCTTCAGGCTTTAGTTATAAAGAAAAAGATGTGCAACCTGGTATAGCAGCTATAGATTATGATTTCTTGGAATTATACCAGATTGAAATGAAAGAAGGGAGGATGTTATCAAAGGATTTAGCTAGTGATAGTATCCGGAATGTTTTGATTAATGAGAAAGCAATGTCCTTAATGGGAGAATTAGAGCCAATAGGACAAAATATCAAATGGAATGGAGGTGAGCATACTATAGTAGGGGTTGTGAAAAATTTTAATCTGATAGGACTTAAAGCAGATTATAGACCATTATTATTTGTTGCTCTATCTAATAATGGATGGGGGAAAGGTATGAAGGAGATGTCTATTAAAATAAAAGCTAATAAGGCAGAGGAAACAATGAAGGCTATTGAGGAGGTATGGAAGAAGCATAATATATCTGACTTACCTTTTACTTATGAGTTTGTAGATAAGCGTTTTGCACAGAGTTTTGAACGGTCTTTACAAGAACGAAATGTGTTCTTAGTATTGAATTCTTTAGTTGTTTTTATTGCTCTTTTTGGACTGTATAGTTTGGCATCATTTACGATTAACTCTAGGTTAAAAGAAGTTGCTATACGCAAAGTATTAGGTGCGAGACCTAAAGATCTGATACAGAAGTTAACAGGGCAGTACATTGTCTTTTGTTTAATAGGCTTTGGAATAGCTGTGTTTCCAAGTTATTACTTCTTGAATAAATGGTTAAGTGATTATGCTTTTAGAATAGAGATGAGTGTATGGCCATTTATATTTTGTTTTGTCATCATTATAATATTGACATTACTGATTGTTATCAGTCGTGCTTATAAAGCGACTAGAGTGGATGTATTAAAATATATTAAATACGAGTAGTATGATAAAAAACTGGTTAAAGATTTATTGGTACAATACGATGAAGCACAAGATGTATTTCTTGTTGACAGTCATAGGGTTGGCGATAGGATTATCAGCTGTGATTATTTCGTATTTATATTATACTGAAGAGATGTCTTATGATACTTGGCACAAGGATAGTGATCGTGTATTTATGGTAGAGACTAAGTTTAGTGAAGAGGAAGGCTGGCCATCATTATCTTATCCTTATGGAGAGGTTTTAAAGGATATTTCAGATCGTGTAGAAACTTATAGTTATTTAGATGCTCATTATCAGGGAGGTGTAGTGTTGATCAATGGAGAGTCTAAAGTTTTTGAAAAAGCTAGTTTTGGGCAATCAGCGTTTTTTGACGTATTCCCTTTTGAGATTGTACAAGGAAATAAAATAAAACCTTTTGATGGACCTAATCAGGTATTTATCAAGGATACTTATGTGAAATATCTATTTAAAGATGAAGAACCTGTAGGGCAAGTAATTCTTTTGTGGGGAAAGACATTTACAGTAAAAGGAGTTTATAAGGAAGCAGAAACACTGAGTTCTATAAATCCTAATATGGTATTTAATGTTTTGGACGAACGAGTAGAAAACGCTATAGGTAGTAATGGTTGGGGAAATTATAGTTCAGCACTTTGGATTAAATTAAAAAGTCCAGATTCAAAAGAGTTGATAGAGAAACAATTATTAAGTATATACGACGAAAAAGTGATTGCTCCTGTAGCAAAAAGCAAAGGACTCACGATAGAGGAACTAAAAAAAGAAAAAGATTATGTATTGACATTTTATTTACATGATTTAAAAGGACAACGGTTAATTAATTCGAATCAAAAAAACGCTTTGCCAGAAGGGATAGCGAATAGAAATAGAATTTATATTGCTATAGGTCTTTCAAGTCTTATCATGTTATTGTCAGTATTTAATTATATCAATATTACTACAGTACAAGTAATGAATAGGGGTAAAGAGTTAGGTGTACGTAAAGTATTAGGAGCTAATAAAGCAAGTACAATGTTGCAAAACTATTTTGAGTCAGCTGTAACAGTACTTATATCTATTATCATTTCTTTAGTTATAGTTGAATATGCTCTTCCTAGTCTGAGGATGTTTTTTAAAGCTAAATTGTTGTTTAATGTTTTGGAATTTGTGCCTCAGGTTTTATTGTTTCTAATAACTGTAATTTTTTTAGTGGGAACAGTGCCTGCGTTCTATATTTCTAGTTTTAAAACAATAGAAGTTTTAAAAGGAAATATAAAAAGAAGTAAGAAAGGAGTTTGGTTTAAGAATACATTACTAACAGTTCAGTTTATCGTTGCTTGTTTTTTTATCATCGGTTCTTTGATTGTCAATCAGCAAGTGAATTATATGCTTAACAAGGATTTAGGTTATAATGCAAATCAGATAGTAGGGGTACCGTATAACCTTAAAAGAGATCTTGTAGAGAATACTCTACCTATCTATAAAAGGCTAAAAGCAGATATTCTTAAAATAAAAGGTGTTGAGGGGGCAAGTGCGTGGTCATTGGCAATAGGCGGAAAAAATTATTCGTCTGTAGGATATTCTTATCAAGGCAAACAAATACAGGCAGGTGTAGCAGCGATGGATGATGATTTTTTAAAACTATTTGACATTAAATTAAAAGAAGGAAGAGCACTGTCTCAAGATTTTGCTTCTGATAGTATAAAAAATGTATTGCTAAATGAAAAGGCAATAACAATGATGGGTATTACTGACAATGCTTTAGGAAAAGAATTTGAATGGAATGAAAAGAAAGTTACTATTGTTGGGGTTGTAAAGGATTTTAATTTGTTTGGATTGCATGAAGATTATCGTCCAATGATATTTATGTCATTAGATTTTGAACAAGGATGGGGGAGCAATATGAATGAGATGTCTATTAAGATAAATACGGAGAATGTTAAAGAGACGATGGAAGCTATAGAACAGGTTTGGAAAAAACATAATATCTCTGATTCACCTTTTACTTATGAGTTCGTAGATAAGCGTTTTGCACAGAGTTTTGAACGGTCTTTACAAGAGCGCAAAGTATTTTTAGTCTTGAATTTATTGGTTGTTTTTATTGCTCTTTTTGGATTGTATAGTTTGGCATCATTTACGATTAACTCTAGGTTAAAAGAAGTTGCTATACGCAAAGTATTAGGTGCGAGACCTAAAGATCTGATACAGAAGTTAACAGGGCAGTACATTGTGTTTTGTTTAATAGGTTTTGGAATAGCTGTATTTCCCAGTTATTACTTCTTGAATAAATGGTTAAGTGATTATGCTTTTAGAATAGAGATGAGTGTATGGCCATTTATATTTTGTTTTGTCATCATTATAATATTGACATTACTAATTGTTATAAGTCGTGCTTTTAAAGCCACTAGAGTAGATGTATTAAAGTATATCAAATACGAATAGTATGATAAAGAACTGGTTAAAAATATATTGGTCTAATGTGCTGAAGAATAAAGTCTATTTTATTCTAACATTAGTAAGTTTAGGAGTGGGTTTTGCCTCTGTTATCTTGTCATTCGTGCATTACAGAGAAGAGTCATCTTATGATCAGGCGAATCCGAATAAGGATAATATTTTCACAGTAGAGTCTATTCTGAATGCAGATACGAGCTGGATGAAGTTACCATATCCTTTTGGTTCTAAGTTAAAAGAAGAGTCTTCACATATCATTGATTATACTTATTTGGATAATTATTATGGAGGTGGGACAATGACTGTAGATGGGGTGAAAAAAGGTGTAGAAAAGGTAGGATATGTAAAGTCTAACATCTTTGACTTTTTTCCTTATGAGATTGTAAAAGGAGATAAGAATAAGCCATTTAATGGGCCGAATACTGCTGTTATTACTGATGAGTATGCTAAGCAATTATTCAATGAAGAAGATCCGATAGGTAAATCTTTTGAATACAATAAGGATACATATGTAGTAAGTGCTGTGTATAAACTAGGGAAGAACAGGAATTCAATAATGGCAAATATACTGGTTAATGCAGTTGATCAATATGAGAAAGAGGGAATAGAGCAATGGGGTAATTATAACTCAACTATTTGGTTAAAGTTAGACGATGCTAAGTATACTACCGAAGTGGAAGGGCTAATAAAGGATATCTTGATTAAGCAAGTGTATGTATCGCTAGCGAAGGATGAAGGATTGAGTCTTGAGGAGTATATGAAAAAAGAAGAAGGTGTGACACTGGAGGAGTTTAAGAATCTAAAAAATAAAGGATATAAACTACATGTCTTAGCAACACAAAGAATGCAGAATAACTCTGACTTAAATGGTACTCCTGAGGGAGCAACTAATGTCGGGAGATTGAATATCATGATAGGCCTTTCTTTATTGATATTAGTATTATCTGTATTTAATTATATCAACTTAAGCACTGCCCAAGCGATAGGTCGTACACGAGAAGTTGGAATTAGAAAGACATTAGGTGCGACTAAGAAGAATTTGATATTACAAGGGTTATTTGAGACTCTAGTTACCTCTATACTAGCTTGTATTATTGCTTTTGTATTGATTGAGTTTACGATGCCATGGTTAAAAGTATTCTTAGATTCACAGATGGAAATAGAAGTATTTTATATACTACCATGGTTGCTATTGTTCATTGTGATTATTGTTTTATTAGTAGGTATTATTCCTGCTTTATTTACTGCTAGTTTTAAAACGTTAGAAGTTCTGAAAGGAGAAGTAAATAAGAGTAAGAAAGGTAAGACATTAAAGAACGTCATGTTAATAGTACAGTTTACGGTGGCTTGTTTCTTTATGGTTGGAAGTTATATAGTATATGGGCAGGTAACTTATATGTTAAATAAGGATCTTGGATTTAAAGGAGATCAGGTGGTGGTCATTCCTTTCATTAGTAAAGGTCCTTATGAGGAGAAGATTAATATATATCAATCTCTGAAAGAGGAGATCACAAGGCTCAATGGAGTAGAGAATATGTCTATCGCTTCGATCAGTATAGGGAGTAGTTATGGTAGTTCTTCAGGTTTTATACATAATGGAAATAGAATACAGGGTATTAATGTAGGAATGGACTATAATTATCTAAATACTTTAGATATAAAGCTGAAAGAGGGAAGAGGTTTATCACCTGAATTTGCGACTGACTCTATCTCTAATATATTGATTAATGAACGTACTGCCTATGAAATGAAAGAAGAGCATCCTATAGGAAAAACAATAGAGTGGAACGGTAATAAGCTGACAATAGTAGGTGTGGTAAAGGACTTTAATCTATATGGTCTTAAATCTAACTATGCTCCTCTAGTCTTCTTTAGTTTAAAAACAATTCCTTGGGTGGGATTAAATAGTAGACAGATTACAGTCAAGGTTAAAGGTGATAATGTTGAGAAGACAATGAATGAAATAGCGAAGATATGGGCGAACAGGGATATCTCTGACGAGCCTTTTAGTTATGAGTTTTTAGATAAGCAATATGCAAAGACATTTAATAATGTAAAGAAAGAGAGAGATATTTTCTTAACACTAAATGGAATAGTTGTGTTTATTGCTTTGTTTGGATTGTATAGTTTGGCTTCTTTTAATATTAATAACCGCCTAAAAGAAGTAGCTATTCGCAAGGTGCTGGGGGCTAGTTCCTCTAGCTTATTAAAACAATTGTCTGTACAGTATGTAGTGATGTGTCTAGTAGGTTTTGGTATTGCTATATTCCCTAGTTATTATTTCTTAAACAAATGGTTGAGTGATTATGCTTTTAGAATCGATATTAGTGTAGAACCATTTATCATTTGCTTGATTGTGATACTAATATTAACAGGCGTAGTTGTGTTCTTAAAGGCATGGTCAGCAACAAAGATCAATGTACTGAAATATATAAAATATGAATAACCATAAAACAAATTTAAATATGAAAAAAATAGTAATGTTCTTCTTATTAGTAGGAGGAAGTGTGTTCGCACAATCAAAAGAAACGCGTCAAGTTAGTGATTTTAAATCTGTAAAAGCTTCTCAAGGAATAGAAGTGAACTTTACTTATGGAGGAGCTAAGAGTGTAGTAGTGGAAGTAGAGAAATCTGAGAATATGAAAGATGTCAAGACAGAAACGACAATTACTGGAGGGTTAGATATCTTCATTGATCAAAAAACTAATAAAAAATGGAAGAACGGTATCAATATTAGAGATTTTGGAAAAGTAGTAGTTACTATAAATAACCCTAGTTTAGAAGAGGTAAGGTTGTCTTCTTCTGCTAAGTTTAACTTATTGAACAAAGCTGTTGCTAAATCATTTGATGTAAAAACGAGTAGTTCAGCAAGGTTTAGAGGAGAGTTAGTACAAGCAGATAACCTATCTATAGAGGCAAGTTCTTCTTCTAAAATAGAAGGTAGTTTTGAGGTGACAAAGAAATCATCTGCAAGTGTTAGTTCTTCAGCAAGTGTAGATATTTCATTAAAGACTAAAACTGGGGACTTCGGAGCTAGTAGCTCTGCTAGGTTGAGTTTATCTGGGAATGCTGATTCTGTGAGCGCTTCTGCTTCTAGTAGTGGTTCTATTAAAGGATCTAGCTTTACAACTAAAACACTAGAAGGTAAAGCTAGCTCATCAGGTTCTATGGTGTTTAATGTAACTGAGGAGGTATCTGGTAGAGCGAGTTCTTCAGGACGTGTTCAATATACAGGAGGAGCTAAGATAGTTAGTTCAAACACTTCGTCTTCAGGACAAGTAAAAAATATAGATTAATTCTTATAGCTTCTAGACTAGTGATAGATATGTTTATAATGATTATCTATCACTTATCTTAGGATATATGCATTGGGCAGTGTAATACTTCATCCGAATACTTATGATTAATAATTGGTTTAAATTATACCTGAAACATTTCTGGAAGAATAAGGTGGTTTCAATTCTAAATATTTTAGGATTAGCTGTTGGTATGACAGCTGTTATACTTGTATTGTTGTTTTGGCATAACGAGCATAGTTATAATCACTGGAACCCTTTTAAAGAGAGAGTTTATGAAGTTGAAGGAACATCAGAGTCTTTCTTTAAGAATTGGTTTCCTGCACCTGTAGCTAACAATTTAGACAAGTTATCAGATATTGTAGAGGCATATAATTTTAGCTTTACATTTGACGATATTTCAAGTGTTGAGGTGGATGGACGTAAGGAATTTCTCTATGATATTGATGAAAAGCAAGCTAATTTTTTTGAATTCTTTCCTTTCGAGACTATTTATGGTAGTGCAGAAGAATATAAGACGAATTATAAAGATGCTTTAGCAATAGATATAGACCAATCGGAGCGTTTGTTTGGTAAAGGTATTGATCCAATAGGAAAGACAGTTATATTGGAAAATGGAAAGGTATTGTCTATTCGTTTTGTTTATCGTATTCCTGGAAATAGTTCAGTTAATTTTAAAGGGTTGACTTCATTCGTTACGGAAGATCAGATTGCCAATAATAAAGAGAATAACTGGGGAGATCATAATTACACTCTATTACTCAAGTTAAAAGAAGGCGTTCAGATTAAAGATGTCCAAGAACGTATAAGAGATGTGATTTATGACGATGTCTTCCAGATGTATATGAAGAAGGAGTCCATGACTTTAGAAGAGGTGAAGAAGAACTTTAATGCTAATGCTATACTTAATTTTAATTCATTAGATACAATTCATTTAAACCCAATTTCAAAAGGGTTAGGAGGAGGAGCAGCAGCTTCTAAGGTATTGAATATAATGATGACATCTTCTGTGTTATTGCTAATGTTGAGTATTATAAATGCAGTTAATTTAGCTTTAGTAAACAGTTTTAAACGTGCAAAAGAAATTGGTATAAGAAAGGCAATTGGTGTTACAAGATGGCAACTATTTCTACAGTTTATCTTCGAATCTATTATTTGCGTATTACTAGCTTTAGTGATTGCCTTAGTGCTTGTTGAGATATTGTTACCCTATTTTAATTTGTTGGTTAATAGAACTATGCCCTTCCATGTTTGGGTATTTACTTTGCCTATTTTAGGAATTGTCTTAGGAGTTGTTTTATTATCTGGTACATTACCAAGCTTGTTCTTATTGTCGTTTGATACATTAAAAGTGTTGAAAGGAAATTATTTAAGAGGAAAAGCGGGTGTTAGTCTTCGAAATATGTTTCTGATTCTACAATTTGTAATCGCCTTTTTCTTTTTGTCAACGGCTGTTTTTATAGATAAACAGGTAGAGCATATTCTTCAAGAGGATTTAGGTTTTGATGGAGATCAGGTTGTTAATATTAATTTTAAAATTAAAGATATTCAGAGGCGAAATGATCTTTACTATGATATTGAGTCTGATTTAAAAAAGATTAAAGGAGTAAAAGAAGTAACACTTCATTCAATGATTATTGGAGGTGGGTATAATAGTGCTTCAGGAAATAGAATAGGAGAAGCTTCTGTACAAAGTAACAACGTTCCTGTAGGATATGATTTTTTGAAAGTATTTGATGGAGAATTGAAAGAAGGACGTTTTTTTGATCGTAGTTTGGCGACAGATAGTATTAGTAAAGTTGTTGTTAACGAAACATTTAAATCAACTTTTAATTTTTCAGATGGAATACTAGGAAAAAAGATTAAATGGAATGGAAAAGAGTTTGAAGTTATTGGTGTTGTAAAAGATATGAAGGTAGAAGGGGTTAGTCAGAGTACTAATCCTGTAACTTATTTTATGCCTAATTCAGTGGATTGGTTTTATCATTTAACAGATCATATAGCGGTAAAAATAGATACTAACAATACGCAAATAACCTTACAAGCTTTAGAAGAGTTTTGGAATAAGAGAATTGATTCTACCTATCCAATACAATACAAATTTGTCAATGAAGACTTTGCTAAAAGTTACCAAAAGACGTTATATCAACGTACATTATTTGTGTGTTTGATGGGGGTATCAGTATTTATAGCCTTGTTCGGTTTGATGGCAATCGTGTCCTTTAGTATTGAAAGTAAATTAAAAGAAATTGCTATTCGAAAAGTGCTAGGAGCAAACTCAATTAGTTTGATTCTGAAATTATCTGTGCGTTTTATTATGTATTGTCTAATTGGATTTATCCTATCTATTTACCCGGTGATTTATGTGATGAATATATGGTTGGAGGACTTTGTTTATCGTATTTCGATTACCGTGTTACCATTTGTTATTGCTTTTGTAAGCTTAATGCTTTTTTCAATGTTGTTAGTGTTTTGGAAGGCTTATAAAGCGACACGTATTGATGTTTTAAAATATATAAAGTATGAGTAAGAGTTGGTGTTTAGTATTGACTATTTTGTTTAGTATTGCAGGAGTAGCTCAAGAGCAGTGGACTTTGGAGGACTGTGTAGAAAAAGGAAAAGAGAATAGTTTAAGATTGATGGTGTCTGCTTTAGAGACTAAAGTTGCTGAAAGTAGAAAGCAAAGTGTGGCTTCTTATTATTTGCCCGACATAGGGGTGAACGGGGCACAGTCTTATAATTTTGGATCTGCTATTGATCCTGTTACGAATAGTCGTGTGAGTTCTAATATTCAGTCTACAAGAGCTTCATTAGATGCTGGAGTTACATTATTTGACTTTAGTAATTTTATACAATACAAGAAAGATAACCTAGCTATTGATTATGCTAAATTAGAGAATGAAGAAGTCTTATTTCAATATCAGACTGCTATTCTTGAGTTATTTTATGAGATTATAGGTTCACAGTCTTTTTTAGAAATACAACAACAACAATTAATTAACAGTAAGGCTAACTTAGAGCGTGTACAGAAAGAAGTAGAAGCTGGTGCCAAACCTAAAAGTGATTTCTATGATATAGAATACATCTATCACAGTGAGACTATTAGTATAGAGCAGACAGAGAATACTTTATTGAATCAGAAACTAAAGCTACTTCATTTATTAAATATAGAAGATTTAGGAGTGAATGAGTTTAGTGTGGTACAAAAGGAGGAATCTATAGCACAAATAGAAGGATATGAGTTTAATCCAACACTAGAAAAAACTAGACTGAAACAACAAGTTTTAGAACAAGAGAAGAAACTGATTAGGTCTAAGAGTTTACCTCGATTAGTAGGGAATTATCAATATGGTTCTTTCTATTCAAAACCCTTTAATAGTGATATAGAATTGCGTACTAATTCTTTCTCAAAACAGATGGGAGATAACAAGAGTCAGTACGTTAGTTTTGGATTGAGTATACCGGTATTTCAAGGTGGAAATATACGTAGACAAGTAAGAGTGAAAAATGAAGAAATACGTTTGAATACCTTGCAAATAAAGGAGAATGAAGTTAATCTAAACAATCAAATTACAGAGCTAAAAGCAGAAATTGCACAGTTAGAAAATATCGCAAAACAGCTTCAAAAAAGTATTGAGCTATCAGAGAAATCATTCAGTACAACACAAGCAAAGTATGAGAATGGAAAGGTTGATATTTTCTCATTTAATGCTGCAAAAAATCAATTATTGAGCTCTCAATTTGCTCTGATTAAGAACGCTTATAATCGTTCTTTTATGGAAAACAAGCTTAAACTTTTCAATACAAATACACTATAAATATTAGTTATAACATTATTTGTATTTAGAATATATTAACATTAAAAGTTCAAATATTCCCACTATATTTGCGTTAGTCAGAATTTATATTAAATTGTTGAAAACGAATCGCATATAATGAAATTAGATAGAAAAGAAATCCTTAAGGCTTTAGAGAGCATTTCTCTAGCTGGAGAAGGAAAGAATATGGTGGAGAGTGGAGCTGTAAGTAATGTAATGACTTTCGGAGACGAAGTAGTAGTGGACTTAGTACTTAGTACGCCAGCTTTACACATTAAGAAAAGAGCAGAAGTTGACGTGATGAAAGTAATTCACGATCAAGTATATGACAAGGCGAAAGTAAAAGTAAATATAAAAGTAGAGGCTCCTGAGAAGCCTGAGATTAAGGGAAAAGCTATTCCTGGTATAAAAAACATTGTTGCTATTTCTTCTGGTAAGGGGGGAGTAGGTAAATCTACAGTTACTGCTAATTTAGCTGCTAGTTTGGCTAATATGGGCTTTAAAGTAGGAGTGTTAGATGCAGATATCTATGGACCATCTATGCCAATTATGTTTGACGTAGAAGGAGCTAAACCTATTTCAGTAGAAGTAGAAGGGCGCTCTAAGATGAAGCCTGTATCTTCGTATGGAGTAGAGATCCTTTCTATCGGATTCTTTACAAAAGGAGACCAAGCTATCATCTGGAGAGGACCTATGGCTGCAAAAGCATTAAATCAAATGATTTTTGATGCAGACTGGGGAGAACTAGACTTCTTATTATTAGACTTACCTCCAGGTACAGGAGATATTCACTTATCTATTATGCAGTCTCTTCCTATTACAGGGGCTGTAGTGGTATCTACACCACAGGCAGTAGCGCTAGCTGATGCTAAAAAAGGAGTATCAATGTTTATGTCAGAGAGTATCAATGTTCCTGTATTAGGTATCGTTGAGAATATGGCATACTTCACTCCAGAAGAATTACCAAATAACAAATACTATATCTTCGGTGAGAATGGTGCTAAGAACTTAGCAGCAGACTTAGATGTTCCTTTCTTAGGAGAAGTACCTATCGTACAGAGTATCCGTGAGGCTGGTGATTATGGTCGTCCAGCAGCGTTACAAAACGATACTATCATCGCAAAGGTATTCGAAGATTTAAGCAGAAATGTAGTAGAACAAGTAGTGTTGAGAAATGAGTCATTACCTGCTACTGAAGCTATCAAAATTACAACTATGGCAGGATGTTCATCAGTTGCTAAAAAATAAGACTTAATACAAGAAAAATATATGGCATCACAAACTATAAAACAGAATGTAGAAAAGGCGTTAGATGAGATCCGTCCATTTTTACAAGCAGATGGTGGAGATATCACTCTTATTGATATTCAAGATGACAAAGTTGTACAAGTTCGCCTAGAAGGCGCTTGCACGGCTTGTAGTGTTAATCAAATGACCTTAAGTGCTGGAGTAGAGACTACGATTAAAAAGTATGCTCCAGAGATCGAATCTGTAGTTAATGTGGGATAAAAATAACATAGTCAATCTTGAGTAATTTAAGGCTTTATTAGCATTAGTTACTTAAGATTGACTTTTATCATTTTTAATAAATTTCGCAAAGGATACCTTTGCACTAAAGAACTACATCATGATTGAGACCGATATAATAATTATTGGAGCGGGCCCTACTGGTCTGTTCGCTGTATTCGAAGCAGGATTATTAAAACTAAAATGCCATCTTATCGATGGACTTCCACAACCAGGAGGACAGTTAACAGAATTGTATCCTAAGAAACCAATCTTTGATATTCCAGGATATCCTAGCGTTGGAGCTGGTGAGCTAGTAGATAATTTAATGGAACAAATAAAGCAGTTTCAACCTGGCTTTACATTAAATGAAGTAGCGGAGAATATTGAGAAGTTAGAAGATGGTACGTTTATCGTGACAACTAACAAGGGGACAAAACATCATGGTAAAGCAGTTGCTATCGCTGGTGGTTTAGGATCTTTCGAACCTCGTAAACCAGAGATAGAGAATCTTGCATTCTATGAAGATAAAGGAGTAGAATACTTCGTTAAAAAACCAGAAATGTTCGCTGGTAAGAAAATAGTTATTGCTGGTGGAGGTGACTCTGCTCTAGACTGGAGTATTTTCTTAGCAGATGTAGCCGCTGAAGTAAGTCTGGTACACAGACGTAATGAATTCCGTGGAGCATTAGACTCTGTAGAAAAAGTACAGGTGCTTAAAGACCAAGGAAAGATTAATATGTTAACTCCAGGCGAAGTTGTTGAGTTAAAAGGAGCAGATAAATTAGAAGCAGTCGTTGTGGAAATCGAAGGAGAGAAACGCGAGATAGCTTGTGATTATTTTATTCCATTATTTGGTTTAACACCTAAGTTAGGACCTATTGCAGATTGGGGATTAGAGATTGAAAAGAATGCTATTAAGGTTAATAATGCATTAGATTATCAAACAAACATACCTGGTATTTACGCGATTGGTGATATCAATACTTACCCAGGTAAGTTAAAATTAATTCTATGTGGATTCCATGAAGCTACTTTGATGTGTCAGAGTGTGTTCAATATGTTGAATCCAGGTAAGAAATTTGTATTAAAATATACTACTGTATCAGGTATCAACGGATTCGATGGTACACGTAAAGAAGCAGAAAAAGCAGTAGTGAAATCTATAGACTAGTTATGGCTGAGGATATTAAAGTAACCATTATCGATCGCGAAGGTGAGACTCACGTTATAGATGCCCCAACAGATATGGGGATGAATATGATGGAAGTTGTTCGTGCTTATGAACTAGCAGAAGACGGTACATTCGGTATATGCGGAGGTATGTTGATGTGTGCTTCTTGTCAATGCTATATGATTAATGGAGATGAAGTAGAATTACCAGAGAAGGGTGATGAAGAAGACGCACTGTTAGATTCAGATGCTCGTAATGTTAAACCTACTAGTAGACTAAGTTGTCAGATACCTGTAGATGAGAAGGTAGAAGGATTAGTCTTCGAAATCGCACCGATAGGATAAATAGAGATTTAATATATCTTAATAAAATAAGGCTTGTATCGTACGATACAAGCCTTATTTTATGGTTTCATGTAAGAGACCTTTTCTTATTAAAAGTAGCTGTAAAGGATTAAAAAAAGGAAGTAAAGTACAACAGACTTTACTTCCTTTATATATTATATCTCTTCGCTTTCTTCTTTATCCTTCTTCTTGCTTTTAATCACTTTCATTACGATAGGTAATGTAGTCACTAATACTAAGAATAAGATAATGTATTCGATGTAGTGTTTTAAGTCTATATCATAGCTGTCTAATAACCATACTTGTAGGTAGTGACCTGCAAAGATTAATGTAGTAGCCCATAAGAAAGAACTGATCACATTGTATAGCATGAACCTCTTGATGTCCATGTGTACAATACCTGCTATAATAGGAGCGAATGTTCTTACTACTGGTAAGAAACGAGCGAATATAATTGCTCTTCCTCCATGTCTTTCGAAGAATACCTTAGATTCGTATAAGTATTTCTTCTTGTAGATAAAGTTGTCTTTGACATTGTAGAGATAGTTTCCACTCTTTTTACCGAACCAATACCCAAAACTGTTACCGAGGATACCTGCCAAGGCGACTAGAGTAGATAATAAGGCTACATTTAAGAAGTCACTTTCTATCGGTACTACTTCAGCCATTAGAGCTGTACTGTATATCCCTGATAAGAAAAGTAAACTATCTCCTGGTAAAAAGAAACCTGCGAATAAGCCTGTCTCTGCAAATACAATAAATAATACGACATATATACCTATTGAATGTCCTGCTATCTGTAAGTTTATATAGAATTCAGGGTTTATAAGTTGTGCTATTGAAAATTCGTCCATAGTGCTTTTATGTTCTGTAATCTAACTTAATTGTTTAGTTTGTTCATTGTTTGTTTCAAATTTATCTATCGCAGCAGTTGATAAAGCATTTCCTAATACATTAGTCATACTTCTTCCCATATCACAGAAGTGATCGATCGGTAAAATAAACGCAATTCCTTCTGGCGGGATATTAAACATAGCACATGTAGCTACGATAACGATTAGTGAAGCACGAGGTACTCCTGCTACACCTTTACTTGTTACCATTAGGACTAACAGCATCAAGATTTGATCTGCTAGGCTCATATGTACATCATATATCTGAGCAATGAAGATAGAAGCGAATGTTAGATACATCATACTTCCATCTAGATTAAATGAGTACCCCAAAGGTAAGGTAAATGATACGATTTTTGGAGAACATCCGTAAGCTTTTAATTGCTCTACTAATTTTGGGAATACTGCCTCGCTACTAGTTGTAGAGAAGGCGATTAGTAGAGGCTCTTTGATTGCTTTTAACAGTCTCCATACATCTTTACCGATGATCAAGTAACCAACTAAGATTAAGACTGCCCATAAAACAGCCAATCCTGATGCGAAGGCTAATAGATACTTACCATACGTTAAGAAAATAGAAAGACCGTATAGTGCTACTGCACTTGCGATAGCTCCTAATACCCCTAGAGGTGCAGTCCACATGATATAAGTTACCATCTTTAAGACTACCTCTGATATTTTGTCAAATAATTTGATTACTGATTTTCCTTTTTTACCTAATGTAGATAGCGCGATTCCAAAGAATACTGAGAACACTACTATCTGAAGAATTTCATTATGGGCAAAGGCTTCGAATATACTTTTTGGAATTAAGTGTTCTACGAATGATTGTAAGCTTAATGAATCAGTTTTAGTTAGTAAGTCACTAGCTCCTGAGACATTGTTTAAATCAAAGTTAGCTCCGATACCTGGCTTGAACCAGTTCACTAATACTAAACCTATCGTTAGAGAGACTAGTGAAGCAGTGATGAACCATCCCATTGCTTTAGCACCTACTCTTCCTACCATACTCATATCTCCCATTTTGGCGATACCTACTACTAGGGTACAGAATACTAGTGGAGCAATAATCATCTGTACTAAACGGATGAAGATAGTACCTAATAATTTAATGTTTTCTGCAAATCCTAATTTGTATTCTGGGAATGAATAGTGATAAATACTTCCAACGATTACACCAAGTACTAGCGCAATGATGATCGCTATAAAAAGTTTATTGTTTTTCATGTAAATCAAATTTGAGCGTGAAAATACCTCTTTTTTTTTCAAATCAAGACGATTTTAAAAAAAAATAACGTACTATAATGGTGTGAAATTCAATTATTATCGTTTAGGTTGTTTTTTTACTTTTTTATTATCAATAATACTATTAATTAAATCTACGCTCAGTATTATAGAAGTGCATTATTTATTAGAGTACACTATTTGTTGTCGTTTGTATAAGAAAGAATGTCTAGACTAAGAGAATTAGTTAACTTTCGAGCAAAATCAAAAGAAAAGCCTATTTTTACGCTTTAATAAAACCCTAACAATGAAAAAAATATTCTTATTTGCTTTAAGCTTAGCGAGTTTATCTGCTTTTTCTCAAGAAGTAATGACTAAAGAGCTTCTGTGGAAATTAGGTAGAGTAAGTCCAGTAGGAGTTACTAAAGATGGTAAAAACTTAATCTACAAAGTAAGCCACGCTAATATGACAGAAGATAAGTTTGATTCTAAGACTTATCAAATTCCTGTAACTGGAGGTACTCCTGTTGAAATTAAGGAATACAAACACTTACTTAATGATAAAAACATTTCTCCTGATGGAAAATTAGTTTTATTCGATGAGGCTGTAAAAATCAATAAAGTATTAGGTAAAGACCTATATCCTACGATGGAGAAGTCTGATGCATATGTATATGACGGATTAGACTATAGACATTGGGATACGTGGAATGATGGTACACATAACCACGTGTTATATGCACCTACAGATAATAAAGAAGCGAAGATAGATATCTTAGGTAACGAACCTTATGATGCACCACAGAAACCATTCGGTGGAGACGAAGATTATGTATGGACTCCTGATGGTAAAGGTATTGTGTATGTGTCTAAGAAGAAATTCGGTACGGAGTATGCTACAAGTACGAATACTGACTTATACTTATACGACTTAGCGACTAAACAGACTAAGAACTTAACAGAAGAAAATAAAGGATATGATACACATCCTACTTACTCTCCAGAAGGACACCTAACTTGGTTACAGATGAAGCGTGATGGGTATGAGGCTGATAAGAATGATATCATTGTAGACTACAATGGAATCAAAATGAACCTTACTGCAGGATGGGATGGTACTGTAGATAGTTACAGATGGAGTAAAGATGGTAAGAAGATTTACTTTATCGCAGCTGTAGGAGGTACTGTGCAGTTGTTCGAAGTGAACTTCCCTGGTAGAACACGTATCGCTATCAACGTAAGACAAATCACTGATGGTAACTTTGACGTGACGAGTATCGTAGATGTGACAGGAGATGTAGCACTAGTTACTCGTACAGACTTTAACCATGCTTCTGAGGTATATGCTTATAATATGGCTAAGAAGACTTGGAATCAAGTGACTAAAGTGAATAATGACGCTTATTCTAAGATTGCATTGAGCAAGAGTGAGAAGAGAATCGTGAAGACTGTAGACGGTAAAGATATGGTTACTTGGGTAGTATATCCACCTAACTTTGATCCAAACAAAAAATATCCAACATTGTTATATGCACAAGGAGGACCACAGTCAGCATTGTCTCAGTTCTATTCTTTCCGTTGGAACTTCCAATTAATGGCAGCAGAGGGATACATTATAGTAGCTCCTAACCGTAGAGGAATGCCAGGACATGGAGTAGAGTGGAATGAAGCAATCTCTAAAGACTGGGCTGGAAAACCAATGCAAGACTACTTAGCAGCTATTGATGACGTAGCGAAAGAGAAGTATGTAGATAGAGATAGATTAGGAGCTGTAGGAGCTAGTTATGGAGGATATTCAGTATTCTACTTAGCAGGTATCCATGAGAACCGTTTCAAATCGTTTATTTCACACTGTGGAGTATTTGATTTAGTAAGTATGTATGGTACTACAGAAGAGGTATTCTTCCCTAACTTTGATACAGGTGGAGCATACTGGGAAAAAGATAATAAGGATGCTCAGAATGCATACACTAACTTTAACCCTATTAATAATGTAGATAAGTGGAATACGCCTATCCTAATTATCCAAGGTGGTAAAGACTACCGTGTGCCTATTGGACAAGGACAAGAAGCATTCCAAGCTGCTCAATTAAGAGGTGTGAAAAGTAGATTCTTATATTTACCAGATGAAAATCACTGGGTAGTAAGACCACAAAACGCACAAGTATGGCAAGGTGAATTCTTCCGTTGGTTGAAAGAAACGTTGTAATATATAGTATATTAATAGTTAAGAACAGTGTATCTCTGATATCAGAGGTACACTGTTTTTTTATGTCAATATTTTTATTTTATCGTTTCGGTATAATTATTTGATTTATGTTAAAAACCACTTTTAAATATGTGATTAGTATAAAAGTGTGGTTATTTCGATAGTAAAAATGGAATAATTAATTCATCTGTACAAAGTATATGCTTGTTAACTTAAATTTGCATAAAAATAAATTAGCTATGAAAAAGATTATTTTTAGTGCTTTAGCAGCACTTGCATTTGTTGGAGTATCATCATGTAGTTCAGATGATAATAGTACACCTACGACAACAGAACCTAATAAAGTCATTAAGAACATTGAGAAGATAGATGTAGTTGTTTATGAAGATGGAGATAAGGAAGAAGACAAAACGTTTAACCTGAGTTATGCAGCAGATGGTAAACTTACTTCTATTGAATATATTAAACGTAAGAAGGGTGGTAGTATCTTTGAAAATAGTAAAGGAGATATAGCATACGGAAGTAATAAGAAAGTAGAGAAAATCACTACTCCTAAAGAGGTGATATTGATAAAAGATTTATTGGTATACCAAAACTCGGCTTATAAATATGGTAAAGTACTTAAGTATGACAACAAAAAGAATCCATCTGAAATCCTTGCTTATAATAAGGAGATGGAAGAGTATGTAATTAAAATTACGTATGACGACAAACCTTTCTTTGGATTCCACACATTAAGAGCTGCAGGAGTTATTGATTTATTAGATGGTGTTGAATTAAATCTTGCTAGTCCAAGCGTACCAGCAGAGTTAAAAATGGCTAAAGAATTGTTGCCTAATAATAATCCTATTGCTTATACTTATACGAATAAAGATGGAATTGTACTGGATGACTTAAAAATAACTTACTCTTATGACGAGAATAATTATCCTACTAAAACAGTTTTAAAAGGAACTAGACAAATGGATTTTGGTGATTATGTTGATGGTAAATATGTTCCGGATTGGTTGTCTAATGACATAGAAGTTGTAACTACTTATAGTTATTCAAAATAAAATATATGTACTCTTTCTATTAATTGAAAAGAGACTTTATACTATTCAGTTAGTATGTTAAGACAGTGTATTCTAGAATATAGATACACTGTTTTTTTATTATACGACTTTTCGTTTATAAAAGTGATATTTACCTTTCTTATATAGGTTAATCAAAGAATGATTATAGGGTGTTTTTTACCACTTTTTGAGGGGTGGTCGGCTTGTGGTCGGCTTGTGATGGGCATTTGGTCGGCTTAAAAGTACCAAAAATAGCCTATCACTACCCGAACATATGGTGAGCATATTGTAATCATAGTAACTATAGCTAAATCTAGAGGAGTGTAATAGTAGGATGTAACGAAAATGAGTTAATGGGGAGTGAGATGGAGTGAAAGAGTGTTAATGAAGTAGTTATTCAGACGATTTTGTATGAATATGCTAAAGAAATGTAGTTTTGTGGTAGAAGGTAAGGCTGTTTAAATCACTTTTTTTATCTTTACGATTCTAACAAACCTAACGATATGTATAAAAATCAATTAAAAGCATGGGTTTTAGCCCTTATGTTGTCGGCTGGATATTCTGTTACTACAGTAGCGCAAGATAACTTAGTAAACTCATTAAAATTAAATGCAAGTGCAAAGAGTAAAGAGCTTTACACGTTTACAGATGTAGTGAATATTGAAAACACTTCTGTGAAAAATCAAGGTTCTTCTGGAACATGTTGGTCTTACTCAGCGAACTCATTTATCGAGTCAGAAATGATGAGAATGGGAAAACGTCCTGTAGAGATATCTCAGATATTCTCTGCTCGTAATGCATATATCGAAAAAGGGAAAATGTATGTAAGAATGCATGGTGCGGTAACGCTAGGTGATGGAGGTGCGTTCCACGATGTGATGAATATGTATAGAATGTATGGGGCAGTGCCTCAGTCTGTATATGATGGACTGAACTATGGTACGGCTACTAATAAATTTGGAGAGATGGCTGCGGTACAAGAAGGTATCTTAAAGGCGGTAGTGTCTAACCCTAATAAAAAACTGACTCCAAACTGGGAGAAAGCGTATACAGCGGCTATCGATGCTTATTTAGGAGAGGCTCCTAAGGAGTTTACATGGGAAGGTAAAAAATATACTCCACAGAGCTTCGCAAAAGAAGTAGTAGGGATTAACGCTGATGATTATGTAGAGATAGGATCAGACCTAAACTACCCTATGTACGAGAAGTTTGTATTATTAGTACCTGATAACTGGGCTTTTAATCAAGTGTATAATGTACCAATGCAGGAGCTAACTGAGATCATCGATCACGCTGTAAATAACGGATTTACTGTAGCATGGGCTGGTGATGTGAGTGAGAAATACTTTAGCTGGAAAAATGGTGTAGCTTTCGTTCCTGAGAAGGATTGGGAGGATATGTCTGCTGAAGAGAAAGAAGAAATGTTTAACGGACCAAAACCAGAGAGAAAAGTAACTCCTGAGATGCGTCAAGAGGCATTCGATAACTATACGACTACAGATGATCACGGGATGCACATCGTAGGTATCGCTAAAGATCAAAAAGGTAGAGAGTACTATATCATCAAGAACTCTTGGGGAACTACGAATGACTATAAAGGATATATGTATATGAGTAAAGAGTTCGTGAAGTATAAAACAACGGATATCATGATCCATAAAGATGGTATCCCAAAGGGAATCGCTAAGAAAATGAAATTGTAAATAAAAATAAAAAAAATGTTATGGAAAAATTTGCTGGAGGAATAGAAAATATGATAACTAATATTATAGGAGCTCTACCTAAGATTGGAGTAGGTGTTTTAATATTAGTCATCGGAGGATTTATAGTTAGAGCTATTTTAGGTGGTTTGCGTCGCCGATTTGAAAAGCGCGATATGGAGAAGTCTCTTAGAGGTTTCTTGCTAAGTATTATTAAAGTTATTTTATATATTCTTTTAATATTAACTGCAGCCTCTACTATGGGAATTCAGACATCGTCTTTCTTGGCAATGTTTGCTTCTGCAGGTTTAGCTATTGGTTTAGCACTTCAGGGGAGTTTATCTAACTTCGCAGGAGGGGTATTGATCTTGTTGTTTAAGCCGTTTAAGGTAGGGGAGTATATCTCTAATACTGGAGGAGTAGAAGGTACAGTAGATAAAATAGACTTACTGTATACTACAATAACAGGAGCTACAGGATTAAAAATCTATTGTCCTAACGGACCTTTAGCCAATTCTGTGATAACTAATTATAGTGATATTACAGCACGTAGATATGACTTCGTAGTAGGTATCTCATATGATACTAATATTAAGACAGCACAGAATGTTATCCAAGAAGCATTAGCGAAGCACAAAGAGGTGAAGCAAGATCCGAAGCCAATCATTTTTGTGAATAGTTTAGCAGATAGCTCTGTAAACTTAAATGTACGTGTATGGATGGATAAAGCTAATTACTGGGATACAGTATTCGTGATTCAGCAGATAGTGAAGAATGCTTTAGATGATGCTAATATCGAGATTCCATTTCCACAGAGAGATATACATGTTATCTCAGATAAAGAAATAAAATAAATAAGAGTAGTAGAAAACTCCTTTCAAATCGAAAGGAGTTTTTTTGCTATGATTTGTAGCGACTGTTTTATTTAAGTTGATACAATATTGCTATATCTTTGAGAAAAAGAAGAAGATGGAAGCAAATCATATTTATATTTACTTATTTGATGGATATTCAGATTGGGAACTAGGTTATCTTTTACCAGAGTTAAAAGAGGACAGTAGATATACTATAATAACAGTGTCAGATACAGGTGCTGATGTTGTTTCTAAAGGAGGCTTGAGAGTATGTGTAGATACTAGCCTAGAAGAAGTGCTATTAGATAGACTTAGATTGTTCATTATTCCTGGAGGGCAGATGTGGGAGGATAATAAGAGTGATTTGAACCACCTAGATAGAGTAGTCTATGGTGCATATACACAGAAATTACCAATAGCTGCTATCTGTGGAGCGACAGTGTATCTAGCACAAAGAGGAATGCTAGATCAGATAAAACATACTAGTAACGCATTATTTTATTTAAAAGGATTGGTTTCTACTTATGCTGGAGAGCCTAATTATAGTAACGAACTAGCCATATCAGATGCGAATATAATTACAGCTTCAGGAATAGCTCCGTTAGAATTTACGAAGGAGGTTATGAAAGAACTTGGCTTTAATAGTGAATATATAGATAGATGGTTTCAGCTGTTTAAACATGGTATCTTTCCAGCTGCTTAAAGTAGATAGGAATAGATTATAGTTCTCTATTCTAAATGATATAGGATATACCTAGATAAAAATAGGTGTCATTAAGTGATTGAATTATAGGGAGATGTTTGGATATTATAATAATTATAAAGGAGTCAATATACTATTCTATTGTTTTATGCGTTTTATGGTAAATCTTTGGTCTAAGATTATTGGAACAATGATTTAGTTAGTAAGAGTTAGAATACTAATATTGATTATATCAATATAAGTGCTTTGAAAAAGAAAATCCACCTATACGGTGGATTTTTTTATGTATAAGATTTACTCTATTACGTAGTCTTTATATTCTTCTGCTATTCTATCGAATAGGGATAATAACTCGATAGGGTCATCAGTAGTCACTAATTTTAAACGATGTGGTTTAAAACCGTGTATTCCTTTAAAGTAATTAGTGTAGTGACGTCTCATCTCTACGATACCTAATCGCTCTCCTTTCCATTCCATAGACCAGATCAAATGATTTTTAGCAGCTTCTAATCTATCCTTGATAGTAGGAGGAGGTAATATCTCTCCTGTGTTAAAAAAGTGCTTGATCTCATCGAATATCCACGGATAACCAATAGCAGCACGACCGATCATCATACCATCTAACCCAAAAGTCTCTTTGTACTCTAAGGCTTTTTGTGGGCTGTCTATATCTCCATTCCCGAAGATAGGAATCTGGATGCGTGGGTTGTTCTTAATGCGCTCTATATGTGTCCAGTCAGAATGACCTTTATACATCTGCGCTCTAGTACGTGCATGTATAGTCAATGCCTGAACCCCTACATCTTGTAAGCGTTCTGCTACTTCGTCAATATTGATAGATTCTTCATCCCATCCTAGACGTGTCTTCACTGTCACAGGTAAGTGAGTACTCTGTACTACTGCCTTGGTCAGGCGAATCATCAAGTCAATATCTTTTAGTACACCCGCACCTGCTCCTTTAGATACCACTTTCTTTACAGGACAACCAAAGTTAATATCAACTAAATCTGGCTGTACAGTCTCTACGATTCGAGCAGATTCTGCCATCGCTTCTTCATCACCACCGAATATCTGTATCCCTACAGGGCGTTCATAGTCGAAGATGTCTAATTTCATTTTACTTTTCATCGCATCTCTAATCAGTCCTTCAGAAGAGATAAACTCTGAGTACATTAGATCTGCACCGTGCTTCTTACACAGACGGCGAAAAGGTGGGTCACTAACATCCTCCATTGGAGCTAATAACAATGGATGATCTGGTAGTTCTATATTGCCTATTTTAATCATATTCGTTCTAGAAATTTGAGGCAAAAGTACAATTTTTTTAGATTTTAGGTTTTTAGTTTTGATTTTGTTGTGAAATAGGAAAATTAGAGGATGCGATAAGTGTAATGTAAAAGTGAGAATTTCGTATCTTTATCTCCTAAAGCACCTAACATATTATGAGACTCGCCACTTTTGATTATACCCCGTTTGATATCAAATTTTCTTTTCACCGTCTGGTGGAAGCTATGCAAGCTTTTATCGATGACCCTGAGAAGAATGAAATGAAGAAGACGTATTTTAGAGACTTATTAGGTCGCATCAATGAAGTGCCATGTTTGCTTGAGATCATAGAAGATTATAATCTATTAGTAGAACATGAGGCATTGATAGGGGAACTACTAGAGATATTATTTCCGATAGCCTTGACGGATAATGAGATTAAGGCAGTGGGGATGCCTCTTCAGAAGCTAATGTTTAATCACAGTAGAAGGTTTAGAAAGATTATCGAGGAGAGTGGTGGAAACTATAATATCGAGATTAGAGATTTTAATCAACAGCAGTATTATATAGCGTGCTGTTGTATTATCATGAACCATTATTTTAAGGCGACATTTGACTTAACTCGTCCTTTGTTTGTAGACTTGCCAGACGCTAAGGGGATTATCCATCACTATAGAGTACTGTATAATGCAGACTTCGTAGAGGTAGTGCCTACAGAAGATGCGGTGATGCTGACTAAGGAAGATATCGAGCTACTAGAAGATAACTTTGATAATCTAGAGTTGTGGAAAGAAAAATTTCCTCAGAAGAGTTGGGTGCTGAAAGGGTTTGGTATTATCAGTCTAGTAGATGCCACAATAGAGAATGCGATGTCTTTATTAAAAGAGAATTTCTTAAAAGCAGAGTTACAACGCGAACCAATAGGAACTATCTTAGGGCAACTATTCAGCTCTATATTCAGAGTGCCTAATCTGCGTATAGGGTACACGCCCTTAGTAGTAGATACATTGATACAGAAGGAGACTAATGAGATGATGGCTATGCCTAGTTTTTTACTAGATGAGGAGAACTCTTCTATTCTCTTATCAGAGAAGGCGTATGCGACTGTGGTTGATCAAAAAGGATATTATAGTATCTCTGATGTGGATGTAGTATTAGCTAATGATAAGGAGTGCGTGATGTGCTTACACCTTAAAAGGCATGGGGTACTCAGTGGACTGTTTAGCCCTGTAGTGCTGTCTAGTGGTGTAGAAGGTGTCTTCGAGATAGTCTCAGAAGAACCTAGAGTACTGAATAGTGTGAATGCACAGAAGCTAAATGCCTTGATGCCGATTATCTCAGAGACTTTTCAGCGAGTGAAGTCAGATATGCTTAATCAGGTAGAGGCTATTATCCAACGAGAGTTTACAACGATACACCCTAGTGTTTATTGGAAGTTCTTAGAAGAAGCTCGACGCAACTATATCGATAGTGTAGCAGATAAAGATTACTTTATTAATCCTATTGCATTTCAGAATGTATATCCTTTATATGGAGAGATAGATATAAAAGGATCTGGAGCACTCCGCAACGAGGCTATTCTAGGTGACCTAAGAGAGCAGCTAGAGAAGTTAATCGCTGTGTTTCGCAATTGTACTTTTAGCGAGAATGCGTTAATCTTAGAAAGACATATTCTAAAGTTAAAAGCCTATTTAAGACACTTAGAAGAGGACTTCGTGACAGGGTTAGAACAGCGCATTCAGAACTATGTGACCAATGAGGTACACCCTTATTTATTAAAGGATGAACACTTATTCTATAGACCTCGATTAGACGAGTACTTTTCTTATATAGATGAAGAGCTAGGTATCTATTATAGATATAGAAAGATATATGATACTCAGGTGGGTAAGATGAATAAGACTTTCACTGATCTATTAGATCAGAGACAAGAGTCTGTACAGAAAGTTTTTCCTCATTATTATGAACGATTTAAGACAGATGGGGTAGAACACAATATTTATATAGGTAGTTCTATCAGCCCGATGAAGTCTTTTGACTTTACTTATCTACACAATCTCCGTTTGTGGCAATTACAGGTGATGTGTGAACAGATGTGTATACACTATCGCAATAATGTACATGAACCATTAAAGATGGATGTGACTGTACTAATCTTAGTATATGATTCTTCTCTTGGTATTCAGTTCAGAATGGATGAGAAGCGCTTCGATATCGATGGGGCATATAATACCCGATATGAGATTATCAAAAAGAGATTAGATAAAGCGAATATAAAAGACTCGACTGAACGCATCGTACAACCCAAAAAGATTACAATCGCCTTTGCTTCTACTTATGACTTAGAAGAATATCTAGGATACATTGAGTTTGGACAAAAGGTAGGCCTTCTAGATCACAATCTAGAGCAGTTTCTAATCGAAGATATGCAGAGTGTGTCTGGTCTTATAGGACTGCGCGTAGGTGTGAATCTAGACTTTGATATAGAATCATTAGATTATGATACACTGATGCATAATTACCTTAAAAACCAATACCTCTAAATGCTAATGTAAAGGTGATAACAGATAGAATAATACCTAATGTAAAAATAGCATAAGTGATACGCAAGAACTTATACTTCTTGTTTAAGACAATACCTAAACTATATAGGTCCTTTGTTAGGGCGTGGTGTAGGTATTGTTTGTCTTTCATGATTTCACTTAGAGATTCTTCATATTCTTCAAAAGGCATCTGATGGAAAGTACCAAAGAATAATAGGTTTACTTCTCTGTTTTCTACTTGTTCTTTAGTGAATTTACCTGACGTTAATTTGGGTCTAGTAGATTGTATTGCAAAGATGATAGTCGCCACACTAAATATTAATAATACAAATGTAGGCACAATCAAATGAGCATTGCTCGGACTGTCTAGTTTAGGTATTAATGTCGATAGACAGATAGAGATAATAATCGCATTGACAGATAATAAGATATTCGCCTTTCTATCTGCTATGGCACTAAGTTGAGTATGGTTGCGCAGAGTAGTTCTGAATAGGGTATCAATCGTTCTATTCGATTCTATCTTCTCTTTTTTCTTTTTGTTAGAGTTTATTTTATCTATTTTAGACAGTACATCTAGGAGGTTCTTTTGTTTAGTAGGTTGCCAATTTTGTTGAGCATAGTTGGTGTAATAGCGATGTCTATACAGCATCACATCTCTATTCTGCTCTAACCATTCAAGTTTAGTAAATGTTTTAGAACATAAGTTTTCTATTTCTTTCTTTAGCAGATTACTAGTCTCTACATAATTCTCGTCTGAGAAGTGTGCGAAGTCTGCATCTTTAATAATACACTCTAAGTCATTATCTGGAACATAGTCTAGCTTAGTAGCACGTATTAATTGCATAACGGTTAATACGTCATCATGAGGTACTCCGTTCTCTAATAGGTAAGTTTGTGCCATCTGTGCACCTCGTTCTTCATGTCCTTCCCAAGAATTAATATAACCTATATCGTGAAACCACGCTGCATATCTCAATAAATTAGCATTATGACTATCTACTGTTAAATGATTTAAAATTTCTTCTAAACCATTAACAACACGTACTGTATGGTTAAAATTGTGGTACGTATATTGATGTGATAGTGTATCTTTGTGTATCTGAAAGATGTGTTCTTCAATCTTTTGTAGAATCGTCATAGTCATAACCTTTATAACCCCTAAAATATGAAAATATTTTCTGAAACACCGTTAAAGCTTTCAAAAATCGCTGTTGTACTTTCTTTAACCTCTTTAGTAGGTCTAGTATCTTGTGCAACATTAGAGCCTCAGTACGGTACTAAAAGCGGGGCGTTTTCTCAAGAACGCAATAGCAATCAAAAAATTGTGCATACTTATTATTTGGTTGGAAACTTAAGCCAAGCAAATAATACGGAGGAACAAGAGCATTTAGAAGCTTTTAAGCAGATGTTGAGTCAAGAGAGTGATAAGAACTCAACATTAGTATTATTAGGGAATAATACCAAGAAAGGAATGCCAGGTACTTCTTCTAAAAAAAGAAAGAAAGCAGAAGATGGCTTAGCGAGTCACTTGGGGTTATTGGAGAGTAATAAGGGAACGACAGTATTCATTAACGGTGAATCAGATTGGCAAGGTAGTTATGAAGGAATTAAGAATCTAGATAAATATTTAGTCGAAAGAACAGGGAATAAGAAAGCTCTACTTCCTCGTAAAGTATGTGGGCTAGAAAGGCTTAAGGTAAATGATGAGACTGTGCTAATCGTGATTGATAGTCAGTGGTACATTGAGAATTGGGATAACCATCCGAATATCAATGAAGACTGTGATATAAAGACGAGAGAAGATTTCTTCGAAGAAGTAAGAGGAGAAATTAATAAGAATCAGAATAAGGTAGTGGTATTAGCGATGTATCACCCTGTATATAGCAATGGTAATCACGGAGGGAAGTTTTCTGTAAATGATCATTTGTTTCCTTTAGGAGGGAGTGTGCCTCTACCAGTTATAGGCAGTATATATAACTATACTAGACAGATGTCTGGAATCAATCCTCAAGATCTTCAAAGCAAAAAATACAATGAACTAAATAAGCGCATAAGAACAATCGCGCAAATGTATACAAATGTAGTGATAGCATCAGGACATGAGCACAATCTACAGTATATAGACAGAGGTGGTGTAAAGCAGATAATAAGTGGAGCGATGAGTAATCTTACACCTGCTAGAGCGGTTGTAGAAGGAGATTTCTCTGCTGGTGTGTTTGGGTATTCTAAGTTAGAGATTAGAGAAGATAAGAGTGCTAAGCTTTCTTTCTATGGTTATAAAGATGGGGGATATACAGCTTTATATAGCACTGTGATGTTAGATAACTTTGGAGGTGGAAAAGAAAACCGAGATGTAGATAATAAAGAGCTTGAACAACAAACAGCACAAGCTAGTGTATATCCTAAACAATGGACAGAAAAGAGTAAGTTCTATCGATTCTTATGGGGGGAGCATTATCGCAATGTATACGGTACACCGATAACGGCGTCTGTAGCAGATTTGACTACTCTAAAAGGAGGACTTACACCTACTATATCTGGAGGAGGTAATCAGTCTATGTCTTTAAGACTAGTAGATAAAGAGGGTAAAGAGTATGTGATGCGTGGTGTGCGTAAGAGTGTATCTCGTTTTGCACAGACTGCTGTGTTTAAGGATCACTATGTGATGAATGCTTTTGACAATACTTGGACAGAGCGATTTATATATGACTTCTATACGACTTCACATCCATATACACCATTTATACTTGATGGATTAGCTGATAAGATAGGGATGTATCACACTAATCCAGAGTTGTATTATGTACCTAAGCAGTCTGTCTTAGGTAGGTTTAATGATAACTATGGGGACGAATTGTATATGATTGAGGAGAGACCTTCGTCAGGATATGAGGATGAAGTAAGTTTTGGGAATGTTAGTAATATTATTAGTACAACTGATGTTATTGCGAAGTTGAGAAAAGATGAGAAGTATGAGGTAGATCAGACGGCTTATATGCGTGCTAGAATCTTTGATATGCTTATCGGGGATTGGGATAGACATGGTGACCAGTGGAGATGGTCAGAGTTTACAGAAGGAGATAAAGTTATCTATAGACCAGTACCTAGAGATAGAGATCAGGCTTTTGCTAAGATAGATGGTGCTTTGTTATCATTGATAAAGAAGCTACCACCACTTAGACATATGCAGAATTATACAGAAGACTTCGCTAATCCTAGATGGATTAATAAAACAGCTTTTCCATTAGATCAATACTTGTTAAAAGGTAATTCTTTAGAAGATTGGTTGAGAGAGGCTAAGGATGTTGTAGAGAAGTTAGACGATGAGGCTTTAGACGAGGCGTTTAGTAAATTGCCTCAAGAAGTACTAACAAAAGAGGTAGAAGAAATCAAAAGAATATTCAAAGCAAGACGTAGTAAGATAGATGCTTTCTTGCCGAAATATTATAAACAGTTACGCGAGTATGTCATCTTATCAGGAACTGATAAGAAAGAGATGTTTGATATTGAGAGATTGGCTGAAGGGAATGTTCGTGTAAAACAATATAGAGCTAAAAAGACTGGAGAAGAACTAGTATTCGATAAGGTATATAATGCTACTGAGACTAAAGAGATTTGGGTATATGGACTGAACGATGAGGATACTTTTAAAGTAAGTGGAGATGAGAAAGCGAAGATTAAGATTAGATTAATAGGTGGTAAGAATCAAGACACTTTCTTAGTAGATAATGCTTCTAAAGTAATCGTGTATGATTATGCGGATAAGAAGAATGAAGTAAAGATGGAAGGTTCTAATGGAAGAACAATACTGACTAATAAGTATGACATTAATAACTTTAATTATGAGCGAGTACCTCTTAACTTGAATATGTTATTGCCAAATATTGGTTTTAATCCGGAAGATGGTGTTAAGCTTGGCTTTTTATACAGTTCTACACGTTCTAAGTTTATTCAAGATCCTTATACAGCAAAGCATGTGTTGAAAGGTTTCTACTCTTTTAATACAAAGGGGTTAGAGGCAGAGTATAAAGGGTATTTCCCTAATGCGACTAATGACTGGATGTTTACGATAGGCGGTAGAGCGACTAGTCCTAACTTTGCAGTTAATTACTACGGACTGGGGAATGAAACGTATTATTTTGATAAAGAAAAAGGCAAAGATTATAAGAGAGTACGCATTGAGAGCTATTCTGTTTCTCCTGGGTATAGATATGAAGGAAAACAGGGAGCTAGTTTTGAAGCAAACTTAGAATATGATGCCTTAAAGGTAAAACATCAAACGGATAGATATATCACCGATGATGTAAATGGTGTAGATGCTAAGGTTTTTGATTTTCAACAGTATGGAAGTCTTAAGGTAGAGTATAACTATGAGCAGTATAATTATCCTGCTAATCCAACAGTTGGTTTTGGTTTTAATTCAAAACTTGGGTGGAAAATGAACTTAGAGGAGACTAAGCAGAACTTTGCGTATTTAGACCTTAAAGCGAGTTTCTTACACTATATTGATAGAGGTGAAAGATTAGTACTTGCGACTAATTTTACATACCAAACAAGGTTTAATGAGAACTATGACTTTTATCACGCAGCCACTATAGGGGGTAATGCTAACTTAAGAGGTTTTAGACCAGAGCGCTTTACAGGAAAGACATCTTTTGTGCAAACAACAGATTTAAGATTTAATGCAGGTCAGTTTACAGCAGGGTTTCTTCCTATGAGTTATGGTTTCTATGGAGGCTTCGATTACGGTAGAGTATGGCAACCAGGTGAGTCTTCTACTAAATGGCATAACTCTTATGGAGCAGGACTGTGGATAAGTGCTGTAGAACAAGCGACTCTACACTGTTCTTTCTTTAACAGTGTAGATGGAGGTCGCTTTGTATTTGGATTAGGGTTTGGGTTTTAATGTACCCAAATCCACTTTATAAATTTTACCACCTTTTTTATCTTTTACCTCGTCAGCTAAATAGATAGTGTTGTTATCTCCAAAAGTCACAGACTCTTTTTGAGAGACGTGGTGTAGTTTGTGCTCACTAATCTTTCCATCCATAATAGCGTTGGGATTAAAACCGTCTATTATCCAAAGTTTAGAATGAGATAGCAGTACAAAAGTCTTCTCGTCTGGACTGATAGCAGCACCTGTGATAGCGCAGTGTTTGTATATATTACATCCATTGAATGTTTGAACGTGTTCAGCTTTGTGATGCCCTGCTTGATTAGGTACTTTATATACTAAAGAGGTACCATCGAAGCCTTTACTTCTATTTTTAGTGAAGATGTAGAAGTTATTATTGTATAAGATAAAAGCTTCTGCGTCATATAATAATTCAGTCTCTTTAGGAGGGAAGGCTTTTTGTTCAGGGTATTCAAATGAAATTACTGCAGCAACCTCTGTCTTATCTTTTTGCAAATCGTCTTTATTTATCTTTAAGATACGTAGATCCTTTCTAGTATTCTTATTATTTCCAAAGTCTCCGATATAAAGATTGCCTTCTTTATCTGCAGTTAATTCTTCCCAGTCTATATTCTTTTGGTCTTTTATTTTTAGAGTATGGCTTATTTTACCATCAGATTTGATTTGATATAATTCATTCTTATTGCCACTGTCCTGTAGTGCCCAGAATGACTTAGAAGTAGCATCATAGTATAGCCCTGATACCTCTTTAAGGTTATTCGGAAGTATGATATGATCTTTTGTGATATCACTCTTTTGTCCGCAACTGACTAAGGTCGCTAAAGAGAATAAGGATATTGTAAGTAATGATTTCATAGTGTATTCTTTTATGAATATAAAGTTACTAAATGTGTCTTTATAAAACATAGAATAGACTACTAAATCTAATGCAATAGATATTATAACCAATTTCTTTTAAATAAAGGGAGATTGTAAGACAGAAAAATAACTAAAAATTGAAACTTTAAAGTATATTTGCAAAATATAGGCTAGGTAGATTCTTTAATTAAAAGAATGTAAGAGCCTTAGAATCTAGATTATATGATTATTGAAAGTGGTTTCAATACTTCTAATGGGCATATAATCCAATAAACTTTGATATTACGAAGATGAAGAACATTAGAAACTTTTGTATTATTGCTCATATTGACCATGGTAAAAGTACGTTAGCAGATAGATTACTAGACGCTACACAGACTGTAACTGCTCGTGAGCAACAAGCTCAGCTTTTAGACAGTATGGACTTAGAGCGTGAAAGAGGTATTACTATTAAATCTCACGCTATCCAAATGGAATATACTCATAAAGGAGAGAAATATATACTTAACTTAATTGATACCCCAGGACACGTAGACTTTTCTTATGAAGTTTCTAGGTCTATTGCAGCGTGTGAAGGTGCGTTATTGATTGTTGATGCTGCTCAGAGTATCCAGGCTCAGACTATTTCTAACTTATATTTAGCATTAGAGAATGATCTAACAATTATTCCTGTATTAAATAAGATTGACTTACCAAGTGCTAATCCAGAAGAAGTAAGCGATGATATTGTTGATTTATTAGGTTGTGACTATGAAGAAATTATTCCTGCATCAGGTAAGACTGGTTTAGGAGTAGAGGATATCTTAGAAGCTATTATCGAGAGAGTTCCTGCACCTAAAGGAAATCCTGAGGAGCCATTACAAGCTTTAATATTTGACTCTGTATATAACCCATTCCGTGGAATTGAGGTAATCTTCCGTGTGGTTAACGGTACGATTAAGAAAGGTCAGAAGATTAAGTTCATGGCTACTAATAAAGAGTATTTCGCAGATGAGATTGGAACACTTAAATTAAACCAAGTAGCTAAACAAGAGATTAAAACAGGTGACGTAGGTTACTTAATCTCTGGTATTAAAGAAGCAAGAGAAGTAAAAGTAGGGGATACCATCACTGATGCAAAAGAACCTACTCAAAATATGATCGAAGGGTTTGAGAACGTAAAACCAATGGTATTTGCGGGTATCTATCCTGTAGACACAGAAGATTATGAAGAGTTGCGTAACTCTATGGAGAAGTTACAACTTAACGACGCTTCATTAGTATTCGCAGCAGAGAGTTCTGCAGCTTTAGGTTTTGGTTTCCGTTGTGGATTCTTAGGAATGTTACACATGGAGATCATCCAAGAGCGCTTAGAGCGTGAGTTTAACATGACTGTTATTACTACTGTACCTAACGTTTCTTACTTAGCATATACTAAGAAAGAACCTGATACACCTATTATAGTAAATAACCCATCTGACTTACCAGAACCTTCTAAGTTAGAAAGAGTAGAAGAACCATATATTAAAGCGACTATTATTACTAAAGCTGACTTCGTTGGACAAGTAATGAGTCTTTGTATTGATAAGCGTGGTATTATCACTAACCAAACTTACCTAACAGAAGATAGAGTTGAGTTAATGTTTGATATGCCATTGGCAGAGATTGTATTTGACTTCTATGATAGATTGAAGACTGTATCTAAAGGATATGCTTCGTTCGATTATTCTCCTATCGGAATGCGTACTTCTAACTTAGTGAAAGTAGACGTAATGCTTAATGCTAACGTAGTGGATGCATTATCAGCATTAATGCACGCTGATAACGCTTATCATATCGGTAAGAAGATGTGTGAGAAATTAAAAGAACTTATCCCACGTCAGCAGTTCGATATTCCTATTCAGGCAGCTATCGGAGTAAAAGTAATTGCTCGTGAAACAGTAAAAGCTCTTCGTAAAGACGTAACAGCTAAGTGTTATGGAGGGGATATCTCTCGTAAACGTAAATTACTTGAAAAACAAAAAGCAGGTAAAAAGCGTATGCGTCAAGTAGGAAACGTAGAAATCCCACAAGAAGCATTTATGGCTGTATTAAAGTTAAATGACTAAATACAGCTTTTAAAATATTTAATGAAAAGACTATCAACATTGGTAGTCTTTTTTTTTGATTTAAAATGTAAATATAACAGACCAATATACGATATGAAAAAAACCTTGTTCATATTCACACTACTTGCATTGGTAGGGTGTAAAGAAACAAAAGAGAAAGAAGTGATTCCTGAGGTTAAACCTTCTACAGAAGAAGTAGTAACTGCGACAGAAGAAGAAAAACCTGCTCTAACAATATATGGTAAGGAAGAAAACATCATTCTAGACATTCTTATTCCTAGATATTACGACAAGGATTTCCACCAAGAAGAATTCAATAAGGTTAATGATAAATGGTTAGCTTTTGAAGAAAAGAAAGGACTTTTTCAAGTTATTAAAGCAGATTATGCCATCAGTGAAGAGATGAATGAGTGTACAGAAAGTGAGCAACTAGGAATCTTCTCTACAGGCCCTGTGGAACCTATTTTTTTCTTAGGGCCAAATGCAATGATCAAGAAAGGCACTAAGACTGCTCTAAACATTAAAGAGCAACCTTTATGGCCTGATGCTCCACAAGAGTATCTATTTAATGGCAAACAGTATATTTTGAGAGCAGAAGGTAAGCAAGTAGATTCTTATGACTATACAGATGATAGTGGTAAGACTAAGAAATATAAGAAGTTTAAAGATTATAAGTTATACCTTACAGTCAATGGAGAGGCAGAACAATTAATCCTTGATATTCCCAGCTTTAATGACACCTTTGTACAGCTGTTGTTTGTAGGGGATTTAGACGGAGATGGCAACTTAGATTTTGTGTTTGATACTTCACCTGAATATGAAATACAGTCTGTAGAAGTATATTTATCTAAAGGAGCTCAACATTTTATCTACTTAGCAGGAGCTATATCTGTAGACTTTAGTTGTTAGTAAATGGACTAGTGTATATAAATATAAAAGCCGACTGAGTAATCAATCGGCTTTTTGTTTAAAGGTTATTTGCTTTATTTTTTAGTAAAATCACCAGCGTAAACTGTTGTGAATTTAGCAGGCTGTAGGTATTTCTTAGCCGCGTCATTCACTTGTTTTACAGTTAACTTTTCTATCTCAGCATTTAATTTGTCATGATTTGTAAATGGAGTGTCGTATAGCAAGAATAAAGAGGATAAATACATCAAGTATCCATCGTTACCTAAATTTGCTTGTTTTGCGTTTTTCCATGAAGATTTATTAGTAATTAATTCTTCTTCAGTAATACCTGAAGTAATTAATTTATTAAACTCTTCATTCAAAGCTTTTTCTACATCAACGCGTTTAGTAGGGTTCATAAAAGCGTATATAGACCAAGAAGCATTCACGTTTTTAGGATCACTAGGTACACTTAATGAGGTACCTGCACCATAGCTAATTCCTTCTTTTTCGCGTAAGCGTTGAGGGATACGCGCAGTCATAAATCCACCTCCCATTACTTCGTTTGCAAATACTAATGCAGCATAGTCAGGATTTGATTGATTCATCTCAAAGTTTAGTTTACCTATAGCTACAGCATTTTCTTTGTCTGGAGTTTCGAATATTTCTTTTACTTGTTTAGTGTCTATAAACTTAGGATATGCTTTTTCATATTTAGCTTTACTATTAAAGTTACCGAACGTGTTTTCTAATAGCTTATCCACAGCTTCTTTGTCTTTCATACCTATTACTGTAGCAATACCGTTATTGGCACCAAAGAAATTCTTGTGGAAGTCCTTAATTTCCTCTAGTTTAACTTTTTTAATACCATCAATGTTCTCTTGAGTTGATGGAGTATAGAAGATACTTCCTTTTTCTTCTTTCTCTGTTAATTGAGAGATTTTGTTGGAAGCGATAGCTTGAGGATCACTTAGTTGAGACTCTAAATTAGTAATATAGTCTATTTTTAATTTCTCTAATTCTGTTTCAGGGTAGATAGGGTTAGTCAATAAATCTTTAAGAATAACCATCGTTTCTTCTATACTACTTCTGTATGATGATACTCCTATGCTAATATTTTGACCATTAAATCTAACAGATATAGTTGACTTTAATTGATCTAACCTATCTTTTATCTGTTGTTTAGTCATAGTCTTAGTCCCAGCATTCAATAGGTTTGCTGCAAAAGAACCTATGTATTGTTTGTTTAATAAGTCTTTTTGATTACCTACTGGTAGTGTTATGCTGAACTGTACCTTTTCACCTTTGATATCTTTATCTATAATACCGTACTTAAGCCCATTGCTAAGTTTAGCAGTAGAGTAATTCTTTTGTAAGTTGGCTATAGATGCTTCGAATGGTCTTAGTGCTTCAGATGACTCTTTTCCTTTATAGTTTTCTACTAGTGCTTTGATATCTTTATCTAAGAACTCAGTTGGCTTCACTCTTGTCTCGTCCTTAGAAGGGATAAACATACCTACTGTACGGTTATTATCTTTAAAGTATTTCTTAGCTACTCTATTGATATCTTCTAGCTTTAAGCTCTCTATATTATCTCTGTATAGATTAGCAAGGCGATAGTCTCCCGCTCCGATAATCTCTGTTAAGTTAATAGCAGTCCGGATAGTATTGTTCTTTAAATCCTCTAGACCTTTTGAGATTCTAGTTTTAGCTCTATCTAAGTCCTCTTGGGTGTATGTGATAGTTTCTATTTTAGCTAATGCTGTCTTGATATCTTTCAGTGTCTCATTTTGATCCTTGTCAAGTGGAATATCAAAGTTGAATAAGATAAAACTTGCATCTCTCACCGTAGGACTAAAAGAGTATAGTGATGACACCTTTTTAGTCTCTACTAAGTCTTTATACAAATATCCAGAAGGGTCATTAGTCAGTATAGATTGTAGTGCTACAAGTGCTGCAAAGTCTTTATCTGCATAAGACGCAGTGTGGTATAAGGTTTGTATATGTTTAGAATCACCTGCACGTCTTACTTCTACAAATTTCTCACCATCTTGAGCAGGTTCTACAGTTAATATTTCATCTAATACACGTTTTGGTTTAGGAATCACAGAGAAGTAATCCTCTACGTATTTTAATGCTTTAGCCTCATCAAACTTACCAGCTATAAGTAGAGTAGCATTATCAGGTTGATAGTATTTTTCGTAGAATCGTCTTAATTGAGGAGCTTTAACACGTTCGATATCCTCTTTTGACCCGATGGTACTAAGCCCGTAATTATGCCATAAGTAAGCTGTATTAATAGTTCTTTCCATTAATACTCTACTAGGGTTATTCTCTCCTATCTCAAATTCGTTTCGCACTACAGAGAACTCTTTGTCTAAATCAGATTGAAGTATAGTAGCGTTAATCATACGATCTGCTTCCATCTCTAGTGCCCATGCTAGATTCTCATCAGAAGTAGCGAATATCTCATAGTAGTTTGTACGGTCATACCAAGTAGTCCCCTGTGCTTGGCCACCTTTGTCAGAGAGCATTTTTTTGATATCGCCTAGTTTAGTAGTGCTTTTAAAAAGCATGTGCTCTAATAGGTGAGCCATACCTTTCTCTCCATATCCCTCATGTTTAGACCCTACGTTGTACACGATATTAACTATCACATTATTCTGAGTAGCATCAGGAAGTAAGAGTACCTTTAGCCCATTAGACAGTTTGTATTCTTTAATGTCTTCAACAGAGGTTACGAAAGTTGGTTTCTCCTTCTGTTGAGCATGAGCGTAATCTGCAGCACTTATTGTCAATGCAAACATAAGTGTATACACTATTTTTTTCATAAGTCAGTAATTAAGGTTAATTGTCATAAATATATAATATTAATTCTAATAAATTGAACAACTGATATATAGCAGGGTTTTAATCTTTGAATAGTATTATAAAAAGTAAGGCTACCTTTGATAGGTAGCCTTATTTTTAATAATTATGCTTATACTGATCGATATGACCTAATAATGTCTGTTTATCCATATATCCAGATTGTTTCCACAGAAGTTTACCTTTTCTAAAAAGCATTAGTGTAGGTACACCTCTCATCTGGTATTGTGTGCTGTACTGTGTGGTAAGAGCCGTATTCTTATCTACATCTATTTTGATAATAGAGATATCATCCTGTAGCTCTTTTTTTACTTCTTCTAGCACAGGAGCTAGCATCTGGCATGGACCACACCACGTAGCGAAGAAATCAACTAAAGTTAACTGATCTCTATCGATTAACTCTTGAAAATTACTCATTGTATTATTGTTTAGTTGTTGGACATGTTGCTGTACAGCTACCTCCTTCTTGTAATGGGATAGAGGTGTTCTTGATAGCGCCGAAACCTCCGATTACATCGATCATATTGTGGTATCCTCTAGCTTTTAGGATAGAAGACGCGATTAATGAACGGTATCCTCCTGCACAGTGGATAAAGAATTTACCTTCTGTTGGGAAGTCAGCGATATTATCATTGATATAATCTAATGGAGAATGAGTCAAGTTTTTATAGTTGATATGAGCAGAATTGTACTCTCCTGGCTTACGTACATCTACTACCTTGATATCTTCATTCACTATTTTATCAGCTAGTTCTTCTGCTGTTACTTGTTGTACAGTATCGTATTCAAAACCTTCTGTTTTCCAAGTAGAGAATCCTCCTTTTAAGTACCCTAACGTATTGTCATATCCTACACGAGATAGACGAATCACAGCTTCTTCTTCACGTCCTTCTGGAGTGATTAATAAGATAGGTTGTTTAATATCTGTGATTAATGCACCTACCCAAGGAGCGAATTGACCATCTAATCCGATAAAGATAGCTCCTGGTATATGTCCACTAGCGAAGTCTGAAGCAGAACGTACGTCTAATAATAAGGCACCAGACTCTTCTGCTAAAGCTTGGAACTCTTTTGGAGTAAGGGCTTTGTTGTTATTGATGATCGTCTCTACATTCTCATATCCTTCTTTATTTAACTTCACATTTAGTGGGAAGTATGCAGGAGGAGGTAGTAGACCATCTGTTACTTCTTTTACGAACTCTGCTTCTGTCATATCAGCACGTAGTGCATAGTTCGTTTGTTTTTGATCCCCTAGGGTACCAACAGTTTCTTTGCTTAAGTTCTTTCCACAAGCAGACCCAGCACCATGCGCAGGATATACGATAACATCATCTGCTAACGTCATAATCTTCGTGCGTAAGCTATTGTATAGCGTAGCTGCTAATTGCTCTTGAGTCAAGTCAGCCGCTTTCTGAGCTAAGTCAGGACGACCTACATCACCTAAGAATAACGTATCTCCACTGAAGATAGCGTGATCTTTTCCATTCTCATCTTTTAGTAAGTACGTAGTACTCTCCATCGTATGCCCCGGAGTGTGTAATGCTGTGATTGTGATATTTCCTATTTTAAATACCTCTCCATCTGTAGCGATATGTGCCTTAAACGTTGGGTTAGCATTTGGTCCGTATACGATAGGAGCATTTGTTTTCTCAGCTAATGTAACGTGTCCACTCACGAAGTCTGCGTGGAAGTGTGTTTCGAAGATATATTTAATCGTCGCATTATCTTTAGCCGCTCTGTCTAAGTAAGGCTGTACCTCTCTTAGTGGATCGATGATAGCAACTTCTCCGTTGCTCTCTATATAGTAAGCTCCTTGAGCTAAACATCCTGTATAAATTTGTTCTATTTTCATATTGTAGTTTATTTCTTTGTTTGTAGTAAAAGTAAGAAGATGTTTTTAAAATGACAGTAACTTAGGTTACAAACTATAAAAACACTTCCTTAATTAGGATATAAATAGCCATGATTAGTACGAAATAACCAAAGCACTTTTTTAAATTTTTATCAGGAACGTACTTTGTTAAATAGATACCGATGAAGATCCCTACCATAGATATCCCGCTAAAAGTAAGTAGCATCGCCCAGTCCATAGCGGTATGACCTAGATCGCCTAAGAATCCTATTAAGGACTGTATAGCGATAATGCATAATGAGGTGCCGACAGCTTGTCTCATAGGCATTTTGGCAAATAAGACTAAAGCGGGAATGATTAAGAATCCTCCTCCAGCACCTACTGTACCTGCTAGCAGTCCGATCAAGATGCCTTGTAATACTAGCCCTGATAAGGCTGGCTTAGTATCTATTACCTCTATTTCTTTTTTTGGTCTGATCATTTTAGTTGCCGAAGTGAACATCACTAAGGCAAATAAGACCATCAGCACAATATTCTTATCTATACTCCAGCTACCGATGGATATTACATCTGGTACAAGTGGGAGTAAGTAGGCTCTCGTGATATATACTGTGATGACAGAGGGTATCCCGAAGAGCAATACTGTTTTTAGATCTACTTTTTTGTCTATATAGTTTTTTATACCACCTACTAGAGAAGTAGATCCTACTATGAATAGTGAGTATGCTGTAGCTACGAAGGGCTCTACCTTCATGATATACACGAGGATAGGTACGGTGAGTATAGATCCACCACTACCGATAAGGCCTAGTGATATCCCGATAAGTAAGGCTAGTGCATACCCTATTAATGCTGTATAATCCATATCTGTACTTAAGGCTTAAGTAGCTCGATATATTTTCTATTGAGCTGTATAATACCTTCGTTTTCTAAAGTTTTTAGTATTCTAGAGATCACTACTCTAGAGGTATTTAGTTCGTCAGCTAATTCTTGATGTGTATTGTTGATAAATCGACTGTTGTATATCTTCGCTTTACTTCTCAGTAAGTTACATAGACGTTCTTCCATATTCATGAAGGCAAGACTATCTATAGCAGTTAGCATTTCGTTCATACGGTTGTTATAACTGTTGAGTACGAAGTTGCGCCAACTCTTATATTTTACCAGCCATTCATCCATTTTTCCTACAGGAACTAAGACTACACTACCATCGCGTTCTGCTATAGAGCGCACCTGACTCTTCGTCTCACCTAAGCAGCAGGTCAGTGTCATCGCGCAGGTATCTCCTTCTTCTATATAGTATAGGACTATCTCTCCCTCTCGCTGATCTTCTCTGATGATTTTGATAGCACCTTCTAGGAGTAGAGGAATCTTCTTAATGTATTCTCCTATCTCCATCAACTTTTCTCCTTCTTTAAAGTCTTTTATAGTAGATACTTCTATGATTTCTTCTAATAACTTCTCCTCGAAGGTAGAGCGGTATTTGTTTCGTATGATATGTTCCATAAAAGAATAAACAAATGAATTAATGGTTCTAAGTTACTTTATCGTGACAATATATCAAAAGTATTAGTTCCTTTAATCCATATTGTTTATTAATGAGGAAGCCATCTTCTGATCAATCCATAGAACCAAGTCCCTAATAATGCTCCGATGATGGCAATCAAAATAGGTAAAAAGCCTGCTCCAAATAAGGCAAACATAGGTCCGGGACAAGCTCCTCCTAATGCCCACCCTAACCCGAAAAAGATTCCTCCTATCAGATAGCGTGGTACACTCTTCTCTTTTGGGGTGAACTCAATCGGGTTACCAGAGAAGTCTTTGATATTCTTTTTCTTGATAATATAGGTTGCGATAACAGCGATAGTTAATGCAGTTCCCATAATACCGTACATGTGGAAGCTGTCGAATTGAAACATTTCATATATTCTGAACCACGATGCTGCTCCAGATTTAAACATTCCTATCCCGAAAAGCATCCCGACTAATAAATAGGCTAATTTTTTCATTGTATCTTATTGATGTAAATATTGTTAATCATTTGTGTTAGAAAATAAAAGGGAACAGTAGGTGTACCATAATTAACCCTCCTATAAAGAAACCAATTACTGCTATCAAGGAAGGCAATTGTAGATTACTTAACCCACTGATTGCATGTCCTGAAGTACATCCTCCTGCATATCTAGAACCAAACCCTACGAAGAACCCTGCTAATAATAGTAGTCCGATAGATTTAATAGAACCAAAGACTTCATTAGAGAATAACTCTGTAGGTATATATGCCTTGCCAGCACTTTCTATACCTAGTGTATGGAGCTTCTCTATCGTCTGATTGGCTAGTGGTATCGCTGCTGGCTCGACACTTAAGAAGTGGTATGCGATGAACCCTCCTAGGATAGTTCCTACTAAGAAAAGTAAGTTCCACGTCTGAGCTTTCCAGTTAAAGCAGAAGAAATCACAACTCTTACCTGCTCCCATCATCGAGCACATGGTGCGTAGATTAGAGGAAAACCCAAAAGATTTGCCCATTAATAAAAGTAATATAAGTGTAGTAGCGATGAATAAACCTCCTACATACCAAGGCCATGGGCCATATATCCATTCCATAACATTTAATTTAATAAGACAAAGTTCTCGATTAAAATCGAGAAGAAATGTAACCTAGGATACACAGCACTTCTTTTTTGTTAGTATACCATTTATAATGAAAGATGATTGGATATAGGAATGGAAGTGAAAATTAATACTACGTAATACTGAGATAAGAGGAGAATGATTGGTGTATAAAAGGTGTCTTGTTGGACAAAAGGGTTTTTACGTCCATTATTATCGGGGTATTGTCCATGTATTGTCGAAGGAAAAGCCTGTAAAGCCTTATTTTACTAGGTGTAAGGGGAGTATTGTGATTGAGGTGGTATAGGGGTGTTTTAGGGTTATTGTATTGATAATTAGTGTATTGTTGTTTTTTTGGTGGTAAAAAAAGTAAATTGTTTTTTTAGAAAAATTGTTCTTATAGATGGTTTTTGAGGTAATTTTTTTAAAAAAGAAGGTGTTGAAAGAGAATTTTGGGTATAAATAGGAACTTATTTATGCTGAAAACAAAAAAAAGAAATTCCTTTTTTTGAAAGGATAGATTTAGATCTGAATAGAATTTTAAACAGAATAGTAGCAAAAGTTTGTGAGAGTTTATTAGTCGATATGAGTGGTTTTTAGTAGTTTTATAGAACTTAAAAAATAGAACCCAAAACTTAAAAATAGATATACTTATGAAAAATACAAAGCACAACGTTGTATTTCAATTAAACACAGACAACATTAACGAACAGAATGCACTAATGACTTATGTATCTAATGTTAGAAATCACTGGAAAGAGGATGTAACGATACAAGTAGTTGTGCATGGGCCTGGTATCGGAATGCTTAGAAAAAGCAAGACGATGGTAGGAGAACCTCTTAAGGCAGTGATGCAAAAAGGTATACAATTCTTTGCGTGTGAGAATACAATCAATGCTCGCAAAATAGATAAATCAGATATTATCGAGAATGTAGGATTCGTACCTTCAGGATTAGTTTATATTATCGAAAAACAAGAAGAAGGGTGGTCTTATATAAAATGTAATTTTTAAGATTTTGTATAGATAGAGAGTGGTATGACTCTCTTTACCTTTGTGTATCAAATAAGGCAAAATAATGAAATTTAATACGGATGCGTTCTGTTCATTCATTGGAGCAGACATTATAGGAAACAGTAAGAGTGAATATGTAGATATTTCGAATATATCCGTAGACAGTAGGTCATTGCAGAATGATCAACACACTTTATTTTTTGCATTAAAAGGAGGTAATCATGATGGACATGATTATATCGAAGAATTGGTAAATAAAGGAGTCAGATATATCGTCATCTCTGACCAGACTAAGGTACGTCCTATAGAAGGAGTACTTTTCTTTAAAGTTAATAATACATTAGCTGCACTTCAGGGTGCGGCTATTTTTCATAGAGATCGTTTTGATTTTCCAGTTATCGGAATTACAGGTAGTAAAGGAAAGACGGTAGTAAAAGAATGGCTTAACTATCTGCTGAGCGAAGAGTATAAGATCATCAAGAGTCCTAAGAGTTATAATTCTCAGACGGGTGTGCCACTATCTGTATTTGGTATAGAGGAGAAGCACAACTTAGGTATCTTCGAAGTTGGAATATCTACTGTGGGTGAAATGGAGAGACTTGCTAAGGTGGTCAAGCCTACTATAGGTGTTTTTACAGCACTTACAGAAGAGCATGGAGAAGGTTTTCGCTCATTAGAAGAAAAAGTGAGTGAGAAAGCTAAACTATTCCAGGATGCTGAGGTAGTTATTTGTGAGCAGAATGAGTTGTTATTACAATATTTTAGTTCTGTTGCTTCTGTATATACTTGGAGTCTGACAGATACGTCAGCGAATGTCTATGGACAGCTTTATTCCTCTAGTCTTACTGTATCTATTGATCAAGGTGATTCGTACTCAGTAGAACTTCCATTCACAGATGATAGTTCTGTGCGTAATATAATGACTTGTATTAGTACGATGTCTTACTTAGGGTATGACTTAGAGAAGATAGCACAGCGTATCCAAGGACTCTATCCAGTAGAACTGCGTATGCAGGTAAAGAATGGTGTGAATAACTGTACGATAATAGATGATGCGTATAATGCAGATTATCAGTCGCTATCTATCGCTCTTGACTTTCTAGATAAGCATAAGGTGAGTGCGTCTAAGACTGTGATACTATCCGATATGTTTAAGAGTGGGTATGAGGAGGAGGAGATATATGGTCAGCTAAAAGAGCTGTTGTATACACATCAGATAACTCGTGTGATCGGTATAGGAGAGCATATAAGTAAGTATCTAATCGGGACGACGAACACTTATCTATATAGAGACACTGAAGAGTTCTTACAGAAAGTATCTGTAGAGGATTTTAGTGATGAGAATATCTTAGTCAAAGGGGCTAGAGGATTCCGCTTTGACAGAATCGTCACGATGCTAGAGAAGAAAACGCATGAGACTGTACTAGAAGTTAATCTTACTGCGATGTGTCACAACCTTAATTTCTACCGTTCAAAGCTAAAGCCAGAGACTAAAGTGATGGTCATGGTGAAGGCATTCGGATATGGTAATGGTAGCTATGAAGTAGCGAAATTACTAGCTCATGAGAAGGTAGATTATCTAGGAGTAGCTTTTGCAGATGAGGGAATAGAATTGCGCAAGGCTGGTGTGAATACTAAGATTATCGTGATGAATCCTGAGATTAATGCATTCTCAGCGATGATAGCGTATGATCTAGAGCCAGAGGTGTACTCTGTACGTGAGCTTAATGCATTCTTAAAAGTAGCTAGAGAACGCAACTGCTATGAATATCCTATCCATATCAAGCTGGATACGGGTATGCATAGACATGGTTTTTTGACTGAAGATCTAGACGAGTTAATAGAAGTGCTTAGACATACTAATGTGGTCGAAGTCAAATCTATATTCTCACATCTATCATCAAGTGATATGCCTGAATATACAGACTTTACACTTGGACAGATAGAGATGTTTACAGATAACTCAGATAAACTAATACAAGAATTAGGGATTAACCCAATACGTCATATTCTGAATACATCCGGTATTTTTAACTTTTCGGAGCATCAGTTTGATATGGTTCGATTGGGAATAGGATTGTATGGAGTTGGTAATGATAGAGAAGAAATGCAACAATTGGCTAATGTTAGTACGCTTAAAACTCGCATTATGCAAATCAAAGAAATCAAAGATAAAGACAGTGTAGGATACGGTCGGAGATTTCGCGCAGAAGGTAAAACACGTATCGCCACTGTGCCCATAGGATATGCTGATGGAGTACATCGCTCATGGGGACCTGTGGGCTATGTCTTAGTAAATGGGCAAAAAGCAGAGATCACAGGATCTATCTGTATGGATATGTTAATGATCAATGTAACAGAAATAAAATGCCAAGAAAATGATGAGGTTGTTATTTTTGGTAAAGACCTGCCAGTCACTATTATAGCAGATAAAATAAAAACAATACCATATGAGATTTTAACGAGTATTGCACTTCGCGTTAAAAGAATTTTTTTTATAGAGTAAAAAAGTTATATTTTTAACTATTCAAAACTTAAACAATAAAGACTATGGGATTTGTAAAAGAATTTAAAGAATTCGCTGTCAAAGGCAATGTAATGGACCTAGCGGTAGGGGTAATCATCGGGGGAGCATTCGGTAAAATTGTAACGAGTGTTGTAAACGATGTTATTATGCCATTAGTATCTGCTATCATCGGAACACCTGATTTCACTAATATGTATGTAGTGTTAAAAGGAGATGCACCTGATGGGGCACCTCTAGCAGCAGCAAGAGGAATAGACGGTAATGTTGTATTTGCTTATGGTAGCTTTATTACAGAGGTAATCAACTTTACATTGTTAGCTCTATGTGTATTCCTTTTAGTAAAAGGAGTTAACTCATTAAGAAAGAAAGAGGAGGCTGCACCAGAAGCACCTGCAGGACCACCAGCACCTACTCAAGAGGATCTTTTAGCAGAAATCAGAGATTTGTTAAAGAAACAATAATATTATGACTGTGGTTTCTTAAAATCGCTTTGTGATAATAAAAAAGGGTATACTTTATGTATACCCTTTTTTATTTACCTTATCTGACATAGTAGTTAATATAAATAAATTATAGTGTGTAATTTTTATTAAATATATTTAAAAGTTTATATTATTTAATAAATAGTGTATTATGATGATAATTTGATAAAAATCACATTACCTCTAGTTTTTGATAATATTATGTTATTTATTTGTTAATGATAAATTAATTAATAGTTAACAAGTATGAAGAAAGGTTTACTTAAATTCTTTTTCTTCTCATTAGCACTTACAGTTACTGGAAGTGTGTATGCGCAAGAAAAGGTAATTAAAGGAAGAGTTGTGGCTTCTGATGATGGTTCATCATTGCCTGGCGCTACTATATTTGTCAAAGGTACTAAAGAGGGAGTACAGACAGATATAGATGGAAATTACTCTATTAAGGTAAATGGTAAGGACGCCGTTCTTGTGTTTGAATTCATGGGATTCAATTCAGCAGAGAAGAAAGTCGGAGAGCTAGCAGTTATCAATGTTTCTTTAGGAGAAGCAACGGAGATGATTGACGAAGTAGTGATTAATACAGGGTATCAGACTATTACTAAACGTAAGGAGGCTGGAGCTGTAAGTCGTATCGAAGCGAAAGATCTGAAGGTAGATGGGGTAGCGGATGTGAGTAGAATGATCGAAGGTAAGGTAGCAGGGGTAACTATACAAAACCCTTCAGGTACTTTCGGAGCTGCTCCTAAAATTACTATTCGTGGAGCTTCTTCTATTATGGGAGATACTAAACCACTATGGGTAATTGATGGTGTAGTACAGGAAGATATTGTGAACGTATCATTTGAGCAGTTAGCTTCAGGTAACTCAGAGTCTATTTTAAGTTCTGCTTTGTCTGGAATTAATGCGGATGATGTATTGAGTATTGACGTACTTAAGGATGCTTCTGCGACGGCTATTTATGGATCTCGTGCCATGAATGGGGTAGTGGTGATCACTACTAAATCTGGTAGAAGAGATACGCCTATGTCTATTAGCTATACGATGGAGAATACACTGCGTCCTATACCTCAGTACAATCAATATGATGTGATGAATTCACAAGATAATATGATGGCGTATAGAGAGCTTCAGAATAAAGGCTATTTAGATTATGCTTCTATGTTATATGGGAGACATAGTGGAGCATACGGAATTATGTATCGTGCTATGAATGAATTTGATCCTGTGCATAATCAATATGGGGTGCATAATGGGGAAGCTGCACAAAATAAGTTTTTACAAACTTATGAAAAAGCAAATACAAATTGGTTTAAAGAATTATTTAGGCCTTCTATTGTACAACAACATTCATTAAGTTTTAATGGAGGAGGAAAAAATAATGCCTATTTTGCCTCTATTGGTTACTTAGCTGATTCAGGATGGTCTATTGCTGATAAAGTACACCGTCTGACATTGAACCTAAAGAATACATTCTTTGTAAATGATAAGTTAAAAATATCGTTATCATCTATTGCTTCAGTACGTGATCAGAAAGCACCAGGGGCTTATGATGCAGAAAAAGATGTAGTAAATGGATCTGTAAAACGTGATTTTGACATTAATCCATTTAGTTATGCTTTAAATACAACTAGAACGTTACGCCCTTATGATGACAATGGAAACTATGAGTACTATAGAAGTAACTGGGCTCCATTTAATATCATGAATGAGTTAGACAATAACTATATGGATATTGATGTAAAAGATATTCGTTTTCAATTGGATTTAGATTATAAGTTATTACCTAACTTAACGTATAATTTAAGTGGATCTGCTCGCTATGCAACTACAAAACGTGTGCATAATGTGACTCAGGATTCAAATGTGATAGGTGCTTATAATGCAGATAAGTCAACAGTAGAACGCGATCAAAATATCTTTTTATATAGAGATCCTGATCAAAAAGAAGTTCCTCCAATGCCTATTATGACAAATTCAGGGCTAAAGAGAACATTTACGAATGATATGACATCTTTCTTATTGAGAAACAGCTTTACTTATGACAATGTGTTTAACGATTTACATGAATTAGATGTTTTCGGAGGTACAGAGATGAGAGTAGTAAACCGTGATAAAGATTATTTCTTAGCTCAAGGAGTTCAATTTGACAAGGGTTTAACTACTTATCCAGAGTTATTAGCAATGCGTAAATTGTTAGAGCAAGGGGGAGAGTATTTTACTTATGGTGAAGAGAAAGAAAGAACAGTAGCCTTCTTTGCTAGAGCAGCTTATACCTATGATAGACGTTATACAGTGGCTTTAACAGGGCGTTACGATGGGTCAAATAGACAAGGAGATACAGGTTCTTCTAGATGGTTACCAACTTGGACTGCTTCAGGAAAGTGGAATATCTCTAGTGAAAAGTTTATGGAGAACTTACATACGGTGAGTAATTTAGCATTACGTGCTTCTTATGGATTAACTGCTACATCTGGACCAGCAACGAATTCTTTAGCAATCTATAGACCATATGTTACGCCTAGACCTGATTTGAATACTATAGAGAATGGTATTTCTATTAAGGATCTTCAAAATACAGAGCTAACATGGGAAAAACAACATGAAGCAAATATTGGTATTGACTTAGGTTTATGGAATAATAGAGTGCAGTTAGTAGTAGATGCCTACCAAAGGAATGCTTTTGACTTAATTGATTATGTACGTACATCAGGTGTAGGTGGTCAAAATGTTAAGTTAGGTAATAATGCAGATATGCGTACTAGAGGTATTGAGTTCGGTATTACGACTACTAATATTAAAACACCTGAGTTTAGCTGGTCTACTACATTGAACGGATCTTACTACAATCAAGAAGTTACTAGGTTACAAAATACTCCTCGTGTGATTGATTTAGTACAAGGATTTAATGGTAACGTAGTAGGAAGACCTCGTAATGCTTTATATTCTTATCAATTTACAGGGCTAGATTATAGAGGATTACCAACTTTTTTACAAGCACCTGGTCAAACAGATGTAATTGGTGGAGCTAATTTTCAAGATACCAATAATCCAACAGGTTATTTAAAATATGAAGGATCGATTGAACCAAATAAGACTTTAGGGTTAACGAATACATTCACTTATAAAAATTGGAGTTTAAATTTCTTGATTGTAGCATCAGGAGGAAATAAAATTCGTTTATATCCATCTTATGCAGCTAGATATAGTGATACAGATGTATTTAGTAAGTCATTTGAAGATCGTTGGATTAATCCAGGTGATGAGAATATTACTAATGTACCTGTTATACCTGATAATACCCTTGTAAGTGTGTTAGGAAGTAGAGTCATGGAAAGAGCTTATAATACTTATAATTATTCTTCAGAGCGTGTAGCTGATGGTGGATTTGTGAGATTAAAGAACGTTTCATTGACTTATGAATTCCCTGATCATTTCAAACGCTCTATGAAAATGTCTAATTTCTCATTGCGTTTTAATGCAACTAACCCATGGTTAATCTATGCAGATAAAAAGCTTAATGGAGAAGATCCAGAATTTTACAGAACAGGAGGGGTAGCTATGCCACAAACAAGTCAATACACATTGACACTTAATGTTGGTTTTTAAATTTTAGATTATTATGAACAGAGTAAAGATATTAGTAGGATTATTAATCTTGGCAACTGCTACAGTAGGCTGTAGTGACTTTCTTTCAGAAGTGCCAGATAATAGAACTCAAATAGATACACCTAAAAAGGTGGGAGAATTATTGGTAGGAGCTTATCCAAATACTAGTCATGCTGAATTTGCTGAACAGATGAGTGATAATGTTGTTGATAGTGGGCGTTTGCATTTTACTTCTTTGCAAACAGAACAAAATTATCAATGGTTACCTGCTACAGAGGAAGATATAGATTCTCAATATGCTTTTTGGATGGATAGTTATAAAGCGATTGCTAGTGCTAATAAGGCTTTGGAGGCTTTAGAAGAAATGCAGAAAGAATATGCTAATAAACCTTCGTCTAATTATGGATTAAAACAGTTGAGAGCAGAGGCTTTATTAGCTCGTGCTTATAATCATTTTATGCTTGTAAATTTATGGGCGAAAAGTTATAATCCAGCTACAGCAGAAAGTGATTTAGGAGTACCTTATGTTACTACTGTTGAAACACAGTTAAAACAAGAGTATAAAAGACATAGTGTCGCTGAAGTTTATAAATTCATAGAACAGGATTTATTAGAAGGTCTTGAAGGAATAAAAGGAGCGTCATATAGTAGCCCTGAAATTGCTAAGTATCATTTTACAGAGGCTTCAGCTAAAGCTTTTGCAGCTCGTTTTTATTTGTTTAAGGGAGATTATGCTAAAACAATAGAGTACTCTAATCAGCTTGGAAATGTGCCAGTTGGTAAACTTAGAGATGTTTATGATTCTAGAAAGTGGGATGATAAACAGAATAATAGAGAATTTGCTAAAACAGATAAAGTAACTAACTTATTAGTTGCTAATTCAGAATCAATAAAAGGTAGAAGCCAACATACAACACGCTTTGTATTAACATCTGCTGTAGCTAGTAGAGATAAAGGATTATTTACTGCTGATGCAAACCCATTAGGAATAACGTGGAATTATCCTAGTGCTACTTATCAGAATAATGATGTGTATTATGTTCCTAAATTCTATGAGTATTTTAAAATCAAAGACTTTACGAATATGACGGGTAATCCATATGTTGCTTTTGTGCTGTTTTCTAATGATATGTTATATTTAGATCGTATGGAAGCATTTGTGATGGAGGATAGAATTGATGAGGCTTTAAAAATGTATTCTTACTTAGTGTTAAGTCGCTCTTTGATTAAACCAGAGTTGAAACCAGAGGATTTATTAGATGTTATGGAGTATGAGTATGTGGAAGAATTATTTCCATATGTTCCAGGAAAATATACTCCTTTAAAAACTATTAATGAGAAACAAGCAGTAATGCTTGAAGCTGTAGCTGATATGAGAAGAAGAGAAGGTTTTGAAGAAGGATATCGTTGGTTTGATATTAGAAGATTTGGTTTGGAAGTAAAACATCAAATGGTAGGAGGTCCTGAAATTATTCTTAAAAAAGGAGATCTAAGATATCAATTACAAATTCCTCAAGTTGCAATAGATAATGGAATCCAAGCTAATCCAAGATAAACCTTAAAAAAGAAAGATTATGACAGTAAAAAATATAATAAAAGGAGTTGGTTTAGTTTTTACAGCCTCTGTATTATTAAGTGCTTGCTCTAGTGATGATAAATTAAGAGATGAATCTATTTTTGATACTACAGAAAAACCTAAAACAGAATTAGATCAATGGATTGAAAATAAGTATACAAAGCCATATAATATTTCGGCTACTTATTTATGGGATGAATCATTAGGAAAGCCTGATAAAACATTGTTTCCTCCTAAAGTGTCTAGTGTAAAACCAGCTTTGCAAGTTATCAAGAAAATATGGATTGATACTTATACAGAGATAGGTGGTGAGGATTTTGTTAAGAAATTAGCACCTAGACAATTACATTTCATAGGAAGTTACAATCTGAATCATAATGGTACAATTGTATTAGGAGATGCTGGAGGAGGTGCGAGAATTACGATGTATAATACAGATTATATTAACTATAAAAGTTTAGCAAGTGTTAGACAGTTTGTACATACTATTCAACACGAGTATATTCATATTCTAAATCAAACTAAACCTTATGATTTGAAAGCTTGGAGTAAAGTAGCAAGTTTAAAAGGAGGATATACATCAAGTTGGTATATTGAGCGCGATGATGTTAGTAATAATTTAGGCTTCGTGACACCTTATGCTCGTAGTAATTATGATGAGGATTTTGCTGAAACGGCAGCTTTTGTACTATTGAGATCAGAGGCAGAAAAACAAGCATTTTTGAAAGATATTAAAGATGCTGAAGGGAGAAAAATTATTGAGCAGAAGTTTCAATTAGTAGAACAGTATTTTAAAAATCAGTTTGATATGGATTTTTATGCACTACGTGATGCTGCTGAGAGAAATACACAAGCAGTGATGGCAGGTGATCTAGAAGAATAATACTTATTAAGATTTAGAATTATGAAAAAATATATAACTAAAGCTTTTTTAGCAACAATAATTCTTGCTGGAATAGCTTCTTGTCAAAAAGAAGAGGATCGAGTTTTCGATGAATCTGTTGCAGAACGTCTTTCTGAGCAAGAAAAAAAATTACAAGATTTACTATTGTCTTCAGAGTATGGATGGAAATTAGTATATAATACTTCTGAAGGAGATTTTGGTAGTTATACTTATTTGATGAGATTTAAAGATACTCGTAATGTTGAAATGGTATCTGATTTTGATGCATCAGGGCCTATTAGTGAGGTTACAGAATATGCTATTCATCAAAGAACAACTGCGAGTTTAGTATTTACAACTCGTTCCAAAATACATCAATTATCAGATCCTGCTAATTCACCGTATGCTGCAGGTAAGGGATATTATGGAGAGTATCAGTTTGGCTATTATGGTAATACTGAAAATGAGATTTATTTTCGAACTCCAAAACAAGATCAAGAGTTAACATTTGTCAAAGCAACTAAAGAAGATTGGGATAATTTTAAAACACAATCTAGTATGGTAGACCATATGAATTTTTCTTTAAATGCATACTTTAGAGTTGTAGAAATTGAGAAAGGTAGTAAGAAAGAAATTTATGACTTTGTTAATAAAGAAGTTGTTAGAATGATCGATATGGATGGTAACCCTCTTTTTAATGAGAGTGATTATGGATTAACATTTAATCCTAAAGGCTTTACTGTTAGTCCTATAATGGAAGTTGAAGGTCAGAAGATTAGTTCATTCTTATATGATGAGATAAACGATTCTTTTATTGGAAGAGAAGGAGATGTAAAAGTTACTTTTAAGTTTTCTAAGAGTCCTGCTATTTGGACAGATATGAGTTATAAGAAATTACTTGTATTACCTAATAATAGAATGAGTTCTTTCACCTTTAGGACTAACAGTAGTTATCAATTATTCAATTCTAGTGTGACCTCTCCATATTTAAAACAGGAAGTGGCAGCAATGGGAAAAGATGCTGTTGGTCAATATAATTTAGCTTCGATTGATTTGACATTTAATGCTAATGTTGGGTTGCCTTTTAATGCTAATTATGTGCGTTATACTTATAAAGGGAAACAATATTTGTATTTTTTTAGACTTGAAGATTTAAAGGATAGAGTAAAGGTAATTGCTATATCTTGGAATTCTCCTGCTACTGTTCCAAATGAAATTAAGGAGTTAAATGATAAGTTTTTAGGTGAAGAGTTATATGTTCGTAATGAAAGTTTTAGAATTCAGTATGGTTTAAATCCTGTAGGAACTTTTATTTCAACTAAATCTCCGATTGCATTTCCTACGTGGGATGTTAGTGAACCTTATGTATTTAATTAGTATTTTAATATATTGATTAGTTAAAGCCGCTCACTCGAGCGGCTTTTTTGGTGGATTAAAAAGTCAGTATTTACTATTGAGTAAAATGTTTTTTAGGAGTTTTTATTATTCAAGTATATTTGTCTGCGTAATTAAATAGATAAGATGCCTTTAGTAAAAGAAATCAAAGGAATAACCTATAAGGTGTTAATTTGGAAAGTAGAAGAGAATCTCGAGGAGCTGATGAATGGTGTTGTTCTACAAGAGCGCTCTGCTGAGCGATTAAAAGGAATGAAATCTGAAGTGCACCAAAAGGGATTTATGGCAGTCAGACAGTTGCTGCACAATGGAGGATATAGTGATAACGACTTGTGTTATGATATAAACGGTAGACCTAGTCTTAGTGATGGTTCATTTATCTCTATTTCGCATTCATTTGAGTATGCTAGTATTATCATTGGTAAGGAGAATGTAGGTATAGATGTAGAGATGAAGCGCGATAAGATAAAGCGTATTGCAAATAAGTTTTGCAATGAAGAAGAACTAAACATAGCTTTCAATTCTTCGAATGAGATTGATACATTGACAGAGATATGGTGTGCGAAAGAAGCTATGTTTAAGATGTGTGAGTCACGTAGCCTGAGTTTTAAAAGTGATATGCAGGTAGAACTTAAAACGAAAGAATGTTTTGTTAATAATGAGGTTTTTAATCAAAAATTCGAATATAAAATGATAGAATTAGATAACTTTGTGTTGGTTTATGCATTAGAGTCTTAATGCAATAGTAATTTTAAAAAGATAATTAGTACTTTTGAGAAAAATATAGATGATGAAAAACAATTTTGAAAATGTTGATTACACGCTTCCTGTAGCTATGGAATCTGAAGTAGTAAGAGCACAGTTTTATAAAAAGACGTATGCTACTTTAGCAGCAGGAGTATTAGCTTTTATTGTATTAGAAGCTATTATGTTGAACACACCTTTCATTGTAGAAGGGATGTTTACTATTATTGGAATGGGTAAGTTCTCATGGTTGATCGTGCTAGGTGCCTTTATGGGGATCACTTGGTATGCACAGAGACTTGCTGATAACTCAGTAGATAAGAAGGTGCAGTATGCTGGACTGTTTTTATACGTATTAGCAGAGGCATTTATTTTTGTGCCTATTTTATATATCGCTATGTCTATGACTAATGACCTTACTCTGATTTCTCAGGCAGGTATTATGACATTGGCTTTATTTGGAGGATTGACTGGAGTAGTATTTAGCTCTAATGCTAACTTCTCTTTTATGAGATCTATCCTTAGTATTGGATTTTTCTTAGCTTTAGGTACTATTATTTGTGGTATGATCTTCGGATTTAACCTTGGGTTATGGTTCTCTTTAGCGATGGTAGCTTTAGCTTCTGGGTCGATCTTATACTCTACATGGCAGATTAAAAATGAATACGCAGCTAACCAACATGTACCAGCTGCTCTATCATTATTTGCTTCGTTAATGTTACTTTTCTGGTATATTCTGAGAATTGTAATGAGTAGAAACAACTAATTAGAAAGATATATTATACTTTTGAACCGCATTCCATGAAGAGTGCGGTTTTTTATTTTAAGTGTATTTGTTATGATTGACTTTTTTTTTGGAGCATATAGAGAGGCTAGTACGCTTCAGATAGTGTTAGAATCTATAGTATTTATCTTTGGGATTATGAGTGTATGGTATGCGGGTAAGGAGAACATCCTTGTCTATCCTACAGGCATTATCGCTACGATTATCACTGTTTACTTACTCTATGTGATAGGATATTATGGAGACATGATCTTGAATGGATATTACTCTATCATGAGTGTTTATGGTTGGTATAACTGGTCTAGACAGAAAGACGGAGATACTCTTCTGAAGATTAGTCGTACGAACACCAGTGAGAAGATAAAAGGACTTATCATATTCGCAGTTACTCTTGTGATCATCTACGGCGTATATCACTTCTCTGGCAAAGAGATCCTACCTGAAAACTATATAGACATTATCACATCAGGTATCTTCTTCACAGGAATGTACTATATGGCACTAAAGAAGATAGAGAACTGGACACTGTGGATCATAGGAGATATTATCTCTGTTCCGTTATATGCTTATAGAGGATATGGGATATTAGCAGTACAATTTGCTATCTTTACAGTATTAGCTACGATGGCTTATATATCGTGGTATAAAACAATAAATAGAGAAAAATGCTTAGAGAAATAATAGAAAGAGAACTGACATTTAAGGCTGTGCGCAGTAGCGGAGCTGGTGGTCAGAATGTAAATAAAGTATCGTCTAAAGTGGTTCTGTCTTGGGACTGTCTAAACTCTCAAGGAGTAACAGAAGAAGAGAGAACACTGCTATTAGAACGTCTGAAGAATAGATTTAATAAAGAAGGTGTGCTTATTCTAGACGCGGATAATACACGTAGTCAGGTTAAGAATAAAGAGATTGTTATTGATCGTTTCTTTCAGTTATTAGCGATAGGACTACACATCGAGAAAGAACGTAGAGAGACGAAAACTCCTCGTAGAGTATTGCAAAAAAGAAAAGACAATAAACAACAGAATTCTTTAAAGAAAGCCTTGAGAAAGAGAGTGTTTTAACCCAAAAGATGTTAAACATCTCTTCTTCTTAGATATAGTTGTTTTTCTCTAGAAAAACAGTCTATATTTGTACCATAAATCTCAAAGGGGTGCCGTACGGCTGAGATCATACCCATAGAACCTGGGCGGGTAATGCTGCCAAGGGAGTATATACAGTTCATTCTAGAACTGTTGTGGACTAGTGTAATTATTAATTAATAAGAATAATTGCCCCTTTTATTTGTAGATATTTTTTTTACGAATGAAAAAAACATTACTTCAATCTTTATTTTTAACTGCTGTTTGTGCAAGTTCGACCTATGCACAAGAGAAACAAGTTAAAGATTCTGTTCAACAATCAACACTTAACGAGATCGTATTATCAGCTGTGCGTGCAGATGAGAAGACGCCTATCGCTTATGCTAACTTGTCTAAGAATGAGATCGGAAAGCGCAATCTCGGACAAGATATCCCTACCATCATGTCTTATATGACCTCAGTAGTGACTACTACAGATGCCGGTAATGGGATAGGGTACTCTAGCTTCAGGGTACGAGGATCAGACGCTACACGTGTCAACGTGACCTTAAATGGGATTCCCTATAACGATGGAGAGTCACAAGGTTCGTTTTGGGTAAATATGCCAGACTTTACATCATCTGTCCAGAATCTACAGTTACAGCGCGGTGTAGGTACTTCTACTAACGGATCAGCAGCATTCGGTGCGAGTCTTAATCTAAAGACAGATGACTTCTCACATGAGGCGAATGGAGAAATTTCTAATTCTTTCGGAAGTTATAATACGCGTAAGTCTACTGTGAAGTTTAGCACAGGATTGATCAATGATAAGTTTGAGATTGCTGGTCGTCTATCAGATATGAGGTCTGATGGGTATATAGACCGTGCGTCTTCTAGGATGAAGTCATACTACTTACAGGGAGTGTATGTAGGTGAGACATCATTAGTAAAGGCTGTCGTATTCGGTGGTAAACAGAAGACTTATCAGGCGTGGAATGGTGTATCTCAGGCAGACATAGATAAGTATGGTCGTCGTTATAATCCTGCAGGGAAGTATAAGGATGATCAAGGCAATACACAGTTCTATGACAATGAGACTGATAATTATATCCAGACGCACTATCAACTACATTGGAGTGAGAAGTGGTCATCAGCGTGGTCATCTAATGTGTCACTTCACTATACTAAGGGAGATGGATATTATGAGAACTATAAGACGAACCAGAAGTTTAAGACTTATGGATTCCAACCTATTATCGTAGACGGTAAGGAGGTAAATAAGACAGACCTTATCAGACAGAAGAGTTTAGCGAATCATTTCTACGGTATGGTGTTTAATACGAACTATACTACAGATAAGCTTAATGTAATCTTAGGTGGAGGAGCTAATAAATACGAAGGAGACCACTTCGGTAATGTGTTGTGGACTAGAGAACCTGTGAAGATAGCACCTAACTATGAGTACTACAGAGACGATGCTGTAAAGACAGATCTTAACTTTTACGCGAAAGCTACTTGGCAGTTCGCTGATCAGTGGAGTTTATTTGGAGATATGCAGTATAGACGTGTTACTTATGAAGCTAACGGTATCGAGACAGGGTTAGTAGATGATAAATTTAACTTCTTTAACCCAAAAGGAGGTATTACTTATCAACTGAATGATTCGAACCAACTATATTTCTCTTATGCTAAAGGGAATAGAGAGCCGAATAGAAAGGACTACGAAGGCGAAGGAAAACCTAAATCTGAGAGCATGGATGACTATGAGCTAGGATGGAGATTTAAAGGAGACCGTGCTACTGTGAATGTGAATGCGTACTATATGAAGTATAGAAACCAACTTATCTTAACAGGAGAAATAAACGATGTAGGAGCTATGTTAAGAGCGAATAGTGGTGATAGTTATAGAGCAGGTATCGAGATCGATGCGAATGTGAGAATATTAGATAAGTTATATTGGGCTCCTAGTATGACTATTAGTGCTAATAAGAATAAGAACTTTATGACTACAGTAGCTGATTTACCTGTAAACCTAGGTACTACGAATATCGCATTCTCTCCTGATTTTATTGCTTCTAATGCCATTACGTATTTACCTGTAGAGGGGATGAGTGTATCTCTTCTAACGAAGTTCGTAGGAGAACAATATATGGCCAACTTAGATGCTAAGGAATCAAAGCTTGATTCATACTTTATCAACGATCTAAGTGCTACTTATGAGTTCCCGATTAAAGGATGGGTAAGATCTGTAGGCGTATCTGTATTAGCAAATAATATATTTAATGTAAAATATATGTCTAATGGATATTATGACCCAGAATGGGGACCTGCTTATTATCCACAAGCAGAGTTTAATATCTTGGCAGGACTGACTATTAAGTTCTAATCCATATTAATAAACAATCTAATAGGCTAGATTATTTATAGAGACCACCATAGCGATATGGTGGTTTTTTTTGACCTCGTTTTATCGTAATGTTGCTTTTAGTAAGATGCTGTAGGTCTTATAAGATCTAATGAACTAATATAGAGAGAATGACTCTATTTGCTCTTTTTGACTTATAATGGAGAATTGTTTTTGTTTTAAATGATTGAAATATAGGTGTTTATTCTTTTTTGTTTTTATTTCGTTCGGAAGCTATTCGGTAATAACTAGTATTTACTTGGGTTGAGAAGGGGTTTACCGAACCGTACTAAATCTCTACCCGAACCATCTCCACAAGAGAGTAAGGTACAAAAAAAATACTCCGATGAAGGAGTATTGATATAGATTGATAGGATTTACTTATTAATAAGTCACGAAGATATTGTCACCACTTTTTCTTACTGGATAAGGCTTCAGTTGGTTGTATTTTAACCCTGGTTTTATAGACTGCCCATTACCTAGATAGAAGGCAGGTTCCTCTCCGTTATGTTGATGTTTATTGGTACAGTATACATACGGATCATTAGGTTTTTTTTGTACTAATCTAGAGGTAACAGGGTCAAACGCATGGTCAGGACAGGTTAGATCATAAGCGAAATATTGTGAGCCAGCGTTGAATATTGCTACACCTATAATGCCTTGACTATAATTCACATAAGTACCGTTCTGATATCTTAGGTAGTCTGCATCTGCTTGATATAAATTCACCATAAGATTGACTTTTACATTAGGTAGGTAAGGGTTGTGATACCCGCTACCGCTTTTACTACATGCTGTAGATATTAGTAAAGTAAATAGGATTAGAAATAATTTCTTCATTTTAATAAACTATTTGAAAAACAAATTTAATTATTTAACTTTGACAAATATAGTAGAACAGTTAATTATTGATTTAACGATAAAAATAAAAATATCTTTATAGCGAAGAATCCCGTTTTTATGGGATTTTTTCTATTTATATAAACGTGTTAATTATGAGTAAGATTTCGTATTATACTGCGGAGGGTCTTAAAAAACTAAAAGACGAGTTAGAGCAGTTGAAGAGTGTGGAGCGTCCAAAGGCATCTCAAGCTATTGCAGATGCGAGAGATAAGGGAGACTTATCTGAGAATGCAGAGTATGATGCCGCTAAGGAAGCACAAGGTTTATTAGAACTAAAAATAGCAAAAGTAGAAGAAGTAGTAGCTAATGCTAGGTTGATAGACGAATCTCAGTTAGATATGTCTAAGGCTTTAGTATTATCTAAAGTGAAAATAAAGAATCAAGCTAATGGAATGGAGATTACCTATACATTAGTAGCTGAAAGTGAAGCAGACCTAAAAGCTGCAAAAATTTCAGTAACTTCACCTATCGGAAGAGGACTTCTAGGCAAATCTGTTGGAGATGTAGCTGAGATCCAGGTTCCTAATGGAATCATGAAGTTCGAGATTCTTGAAATCAGTAGAGACTAATTTTAAAAAGTATATTATGAGTTCTATTTTCACTAAAATCATTACTGGAGAGATCCCTGCCTATAAGGTAGCAGAGGATGATAATTTCCTTGCATTCTTAGATATTAATCCGAATGCGAAGGGACATACGCTATGTATTCCAAAAAAGGAAATCAATAAGATTTTTGATATGGAAGAGGATCATTATATGGAATTGATGAGGTTCTCTCGTAAGGTGGCTAAGGCGTTAGAGCTAGCTGTACCGTGTAAGAGAGTAGGGATGGCTGTAGTAGGGTTAGAAGTACCTCATGTACATGTGCATTTAATCCCTCTTCAAGAAATGGATGATATGCGTTTCATTAAGAAAGAAAAGCTAACTCCAGAAGAGTTCGAGAGTGTAGCTAAAGCTATTAATAGTCATTTATAAGACTGTATGGATAATGTAACAAAGGCTGTCTAGATTATAGGTCAGCCTTTTTTTTGTGATATGTGATACAGAATGTAGTTCCTTTACCTATTTCTGATTGCGTTACTTTAATCTTTCCGTTTTGGAATTCTTCTACTATTCTCTTTGTCAGGGATAGTCCTAGCCCCCATCCACGTTTTTTAGTGGTATAACCAGGCTCGAATATTTTATTAAACATCTTCTTTGGTATCCCGCTTCCTGTATCTGTTACATAGATATTGACAGTCTTCTCACTATCCTGTATCAGGATAGCTAGTTTTCCTTTTCCTTTCATGGCATCGATAGCATTCTTGATTAGGTTCTCTATAGTCCAGCTGTGTAATTCCTTGTTTAGAGGAATATTAATTTCGTAGTCAGGACAGTCTAGCGTGAAGATAATCTGTTTAGAGTTTCTCAGAGAGAAATAATCAAATGACTTTCTCGTCTCTGATACGATATCTACGTTCGTTAACTTCGGTATAGACCCGATCTTAGAAAAACGATCTGCTATTATCTGGAGTTTTTTGACATCTTTTTCTATTTCATCTGTGATTTCGGGGCTTACATTATCTAGCTTCATGATCTCTACCCAACCTAATAGTGAGGATAGAGGTGTACCTATCTGATGGGCTGTTTCTTTAGCCATTCCTGTCCATAGCTTGTTCTGAGTAGCGATCTTATTACTTCTATAGAAGTAGAATAGCAGTACTGTGAAGAATAAGAATATCAGTACTAATGTGACAGGGTAGTACTTTAGCTTGGTCAGTAAGGATGAGTTACCATAATAGACATACTGAGTTTGCTTACCTACTTTTAGGATAATAGGCGGGTTTTGGAACTTCAGTTTGCGCAGTAGAGCTTCTTTTTTCTCAGGAGTATTGACTATTTGTTCATCTATATTGTTTAGAGAGATGATCTTATCATGCTCATCTGTCTGAATAATAGGGATAGTCTTATTCTCCATGATAATCAGAAAGGGTAGAGAAACGTCAGCTTCTATAGAGGTGGCTATATCAAGTGTATTCAGCGCTTCTGCCCAGATTTTCATCTTGGTTCTCTCCTCTGTCTTATAGGTTTGAAAAAAGGAATAGGTGTTCCACAAGATGACTAATAAGGTGATTAAGGCTGCAGTAATGACTGACCAACGAAATATTTCTTTTTTATTTCTCAAGTTCTGATATGGGTTTTATGAACATTTAAAAGTAATTAAAATAAATGAATTGAATTTAGTTTAATGAAGTATTAAAAATTTTATGGTTCCTAAAAGCTTTTGTAACTTTACTTTTCTTCAATTAAATATACATATGAAATCTATAGAACCTAAAGATATATCTGTAGTAGAATTACAGAGATTAATGCAGACGTCTATCGGACCTCGTCCTATAGCACTAGCTAGTACCGTAGATGCGGATGGTAGACCTAATCTGTCTCCGTTTAGCTTCTTTAATATGGTGAGTACTAACCCGCCTATATTGGTCTTCTCTCCGTCTAGACGTGTGAGAGATAATACGAATAAGCATACCTTATTTAACGTACAGGCTAATCTACAAGTAGTGATTAACGTGGTGACTTATGATATGGTACAGCAGACTTCTCTATCTAGTACAGAGTATAAGGATGGGGTGAATGAGTTTGTCAAATCAGGATTGACGATGGTGCCATCTGATATCGTGAAGCCATTCAGAGTGAAAGAAAGTCCAGTGCAGTATGAATGTGTGGTACAGGAGGTAATCGGACTGGGTAATGATGGAGGTGCTGGTAATCTAGTGATCTGTGAGGTGGTAAAAATACATGTCAATGAGGAAATATTAGATGAGAACGGACAGATAGATCAGCATAAGATAGATCTAGTAGCACGTATGGGAGCGAACTGGTATACTCGTGCGAATGATGGGATATTCGAAGTAGAAAAACCATTGACTACACTAGGTCTAGGAGTAGATGCACTACCAGAAGGAGTAGTGGAGAGTGGAGTATTCTCTGGCAATGACCTTGGAATATTAGGTAATGTAGAGCAGCTGCCTACTGAAGAGGAGGTTGCTTCTTTTGTGAATGCAAATGAAGAGTTAAAAGAAATTTTGGTTGCTAAGAATCAAATCAATAAATTTAAATTAGCAAAAAAATATTTAGAAGAAAATAATGTACCTTTGGCTTGGAAAACAATTTTAGCCAAATAGATTGTAATTAAAAAAAGAGATTAAAATGGAAGTTACAGGAAGAATCAAATTAATTGGACATACACAAGATATCAGTTCATCATTCAGAAAGAGAGAAGTAGTAGTGACTACTGAAGAGCAATATCCTCAGCACATTATGATTGAGTTTACACAAGATAAAGTAAATTTATTAGACTCTTATCAAGTAGGTGAGCAAGTACGTGTATCTATTAATTTGAGAGGTAGAGAGTGGCAAAGTCCACAAGGAGAAATCAGATACTTTAATACAATCCAAGGGTGGAGAATAGAACACATGATGCCAGTTCAACAAGGTGGTAACATGGGACAAAACCAACAACCTTATATGGGACAACAAGATAATATGCAGTCTCAATACGGAAATACTGGTATGCAACAACAATCTAACCAACAACAAGGTTTCGCTCAGAACAATCAAGCTCAACAAATGGGTGGGTTTAATCAAGGGCAACAAGGTGGTTTCGCTCAAAATAACCAAGCTCAACAAGGAGGATTTAACCAAAACCAACAACAAGGTTTTGCTCAGAATACTCAATCTCAACAAATGGGAGGGTTCAATCAAAACCAAAACCAACAAGGTTTTAACCAAGGACAAAGTAATATGGGACAACAGTTTCCTCCTGCTTCAAGCTATATGGAGGAAGATCACGATGATTTACCATTCTAAAAATATTCTTTTAAGATGTCCCTAAGATTATTCTTAGGGACTTTTTTATGCCTATGATAACACTCTTAGACAGTAATTACTTATACTTTCCAGCAGTAGATAATACGCATGAGTCAGGTATTTTAGCCATCGGTGGTGATTTATCTGCTAATAGATTGATATTAGCGTATAAGTCTGGGATATTTCCTTGGTTTGAAGATGGAGAGCCTATTACATGGTGGTCTCCTAGTATGCGTATGGTGCTAGAGCCTGATGAGGTATATATCTCTAAGAGTATGCGTAGTATCTTAAAGAAAAATATATTTACAGTTACTTTTAATACTTGTTTTGCAGATGTAATTAATAATTGCCAGAACGCTAAGCGCGATGGGCAGTTAGGTACTTGGATTACAGATGATATGATCAAGGCATACTGCAATCTACATGACTTAGGCATCGCTAAATCTGTTGAGGTTTGGCAAGATGGAGAACTGGTAGGTGGTCTGTATGGCGTAGACATGAAACCTGTGTTCTGCGGAGAGAGTATGTTCTCCCTCATACCAAATGCTAGTAAAGTAGCCTTTATCTCCCTCTGTGAGTATTTAAGAGACAAAAAGTATACTTTGTTAGACTGTCAAGTATATAATGATCATCTAAGTTCTTTAGGTGCTTATGAGATACCTAGAGAGGTATTTCTAGAATATTTACCTAAGAGGTAACGCTACCATACTTCAGTTTGTTTATTTCCCAGGTCAACGTGTTGAGGATAAGAAGTTGACCAGAAAGGGAGGGAAGGTCTAAGATGACTTTCAGTGTCTCATGAGCCATAATAGTTCCTATTATACCAGGGAATGTACCAAGTACCCCATTAAGACTACAGTTAGGGACATCTTCTGGAGCAGGAGGCTCTGGGAAGAGATCACGGAGGTTGGCATTGTTATGATGATTAAAGACACTCACCTGACCTTCAAAACCTAATATAGTACCATAGACTAGTGTCTTATCTAATGCTACACATGTGTCATTCACTAGATAACGTGTGCTAAAATTATCACTACCATCTACGATAATATCGAATGAACTCAGAATAGCTACTGCATTGTCAGAGGTTAACTGTTCATCGTATATTGTGAAGTGGATATGTGGGTTTATTTGTTCGATGCGTTGTTTGGCTATACTAGTCTTGTTTTTGTTGATGTCAGCTTCTGTAAATAGTATTTGTCTGTGAAGGTTGTGATGTTCGATAGTATCAAAGTCTATTACCGCTAGTGTGCCTACACCACAACTAGCAAGGTAAGTTAGCACTGGAGAACCTAATCCTCCAGCACCTATTACTAATACCTTAGCTTGTTTTATCTTCATCTGACCGTCTATTCCTACTTCAGGTAGATTCATCTGTCTGTTATATCGCAAGAAATCTGTTGTATCCATATTATAGTTCTTTATTTATTGATAGGCTTTATCCCAGTCTTTCCATATAGGATCATATCCTGCTTCTTTTATCAGCTGGTATATCTCTGATGTACTTCTAGTATCACAGATCTCAAATTGTTCTAATGAGTCTTCTGATACACTATATCCTCCAGGATTAGTTTTTGAACCGGCACTCATCGTAGTAGCACCTAGTTTAAATACATTGTTTCTCAGTATTTCACTCTCACGGGTAGAGATAGATATCTCTAGGTCTTCATTCCATATTCTGTATGCACATAAGAGCTGTATGAGGTCTCTATCTTCCATGATGAAGTTAGGTTCTATAACGCCTTCTGCAGGTCTTAGTCTAGGGAAGGATACAGAGTATTTCGTTTGCCAATAAGTCTTTTGTAAATAGTCTATATGTAGCGCATTAAAGAAGCTATCTACTCGCCAGTCTTCTAGTCCAAGGAGTACACCTAGTCCTATCTTATGTATGCCAGCTCTCCCTATTCTATCAGGAGTATCTAATCTATATTCAAAGTTAGATTTCTTCCCCTTAGGGTGGTATTGTTTATATACCTCTTTATGATAGGTCTCTTGATATACCAGTACAGCATACACACCTAGATCAGCTAACTGTTCATACTCATCTTGTTTTAGGGGTTGTACCTCTATAGAAATGGTAGAAAAAGACTGCTGTATCTGTTCTATACTCTGTTTGAAGTAATTGATATTGACTATGTGATTAGCCTCTCCTGTTACGAGTAATATATGATCATACCCCTGTGCTTTGATTACTTTGACTTCTTGTTCTATTTCTTTTGGAGAGAGAGTCTTTCTACGAATGTTGTTATCTAAGCTGAAGCCACAGTAGGTACAGATATTATTGCACTCATTACTAAGATACATCGGAGCATATAGTGATATCGTCTTGCCAAATCTCTTTTGAGTAAGCTGTTGACTCTGCTGAGCCATCTCTTCTAGATAGGGTGTAGCAGCAGGAGAGATAAGATGGATAAAGTCTGTGAGGGTCTTCTTATTCTTAGCTAAGATCTGTTCTACTTGTACAGAGGTTGTCTCATAGATTGTTCTCTTAATCTCTTCCCAGTCGTATTGTTCATAAGTTTGTATAAAAGACATAGTTTATTCTGTTAGAAATGCTGTTAGTGGACTAGAAGCTTGAGCGTGATTTACTACAGTAGCTAGCTTAGCCTCATACGCTAGGCGACCAGCTCTGACAGCGAGTTTAAAGGCAGTAGCCATTTGTTCAGGGTTACCAGCTACTGCTATAGCAGTATTGACAAGTACAGCATCAGCGCCTATCTCCATAGCCTTAGCTGCGTCCGAAGGCGCTCCGATACCAGCGTCTACAATAACAGGAACTTTACTATTCTCTATGATAATTTCTAAGAAGTCCATTGTTTTTAACCCTTTATTGGTACCTATAGGGGCTCCTAAAGGCATGACAGCTGCTGTACCTACTTCTTCTAGTCGTTTACACAATACAGGGTCTGCGTGTATGTATGGCAAGACAACAAACCCTAGTTTGGCTAGTTCTTCTGTCGCTTTTAGGGTTTCGATAGGATCGGGAAGTAGGTATTTAGGGTCTGGGTGTATTTCTAGTTTAAGCCAGTTTGTCTCTAGTGCTTCTCTAGCTAGTTGTGCTGCGAAGACTGCTTCTTTAGCATTTCTTGCTCCTGATGTATTAGGTAGAAGGTGGATATGTGGGTACTGTAGATGAGTGAGTATAGCATTGGTGTCAGTGGTCGTGTCTATTCGCTTCAGAGCGACTGTAACTAGTTCGCTTTCGGATGCTAATGTAGCGATTTCCATATCTGCGTTAGAACCGTATTTACCCGTTCCTAAGAATAAGCGTGACTGAAAGGTCTTATCCGCTATTGTAAGTGGTTGTGTATTCATTTGAGTATATAGTTTAGTTGTTGTAGTAATGTTTTTTTATCAGTGCTGTTTTGAAGTAAACCAGATATCGCTATGCCATGTAGTCCTGCTTGTTTTAAGTCTTCTACATCTTCTAGTTGTATGCCACCTATAGCTACTACGGGGATGTTGATATCTAGTTCTTGCATCTGTTTTAGGAGCTGTTGATAACCTGCTAGACCAAGTATAGGGCTTAGCTTCTGTTTAGTAGTAGTAAATCGATAAGGGCCTAGACCGATATAATCACAACCTTCTGCATGTCTAAGTTGGATGTCTTCTATTGTATTAGCTGTACCTCCTATGATCTTGTTAGGCAAATAAGCTTTGGCTTGTGTGATGCTTAGATCAGTAAGTCCTAAGTGGACACCATCGGCCTCTATAGCTTTAGCTAAGTCTACATGATCATTAATGATCAGAGTAGCTTGATATTGTTCACATAGTTTTTTGACCTGTTCTGCTGTTTGCCACAGGGTAGTATTCGTCGTATTTTTGAAGCGATATTGTATCCACTGTTGTCCTGCTCCTAATACAGTTTCTATATGATATAGCTGTTCTTGTGGAGTATCTCCATGACTGATGTATTGTATTTTATTTAGCATGATATCCGAGTAAGGTATGATTAGAGTTGAAGAATGTTTCTATGTAGGCTTTAGCCTTCTGAATAGCTGTCAATGTGTGATCTCCTTTTGCAATATTAGCTGTTATCGCAGAGGATAATACACAGCCAGAACCGTGTTTGGGATAGTCAGATAGCTGAGTTGGAGGTATAGTTTGTATCACCTCTTTACTCACATAGTAGTCAAAGCCCAATGCATTAGGATTATGTCCTCCTTTTAGAAGTAGATCACAGTATTGACTTAATCGCTGTGCTTTTTGAAGAGCATCGTCATTCGTAGTGACTAATTGGTGTATCTCTAGGTAGTTTGGTGTAATCAGATCTATCTGTTGTAATACAGTAGTTAAAGAATCAATTCGTTCAATAGTCTGAAAGTCAAAACCACTAGATGAACGCAATACAGGGTCCCAAATAACTTTGGTCGTTGGAGATAAACCTTTGATAGTATCCACATATAGCTTCAATGTGTCTAGGTCTTTGACAATACCTATTTTTATTGCTGCTATAGTATAGTTCTCAAGTATAACAGATAATTGACGGATAGTATATTCTTCTTCCCATCTTACATGGATAAAGTTATCTTCTGTCTGTATCGTATTAGCAGATAGCACTGCCATAGGATATACTTGATGATGTTCAAATGTTTTAATATCTGCCATAACCCCAGCACCACTAGTAGGATCAAAGCCAGCTATTGCCAATGCAATTGGTCGTAATATTGACATAATTCAAATTGTTTTAAAGGTTGCTCAGCTTCCCATATTGTTCCTAATAAGGCATAATCATCAAATCCCATTGTATGAATGGATTTGATGTGAAAAGGAGTAATTCCTCCAAGGGCAACTAAGGTTACTCTGTTATTAGTTCTTTGCTTTAATTCCTCTGTCCAATCAATAGTTGAGACATACCCTCTCTTAGATATACTAGGATAGATAGGACTGATGAATGCTCTGTCTATGTTTGTTGATAACTTATTAACCTCACTTATACAATGAACAGATGTTGATAACTTAGGCAGTTCTACACTATAGTTATTAACATATAAACAATCAGCTGTTGATAAGTGTGTATAAGTACTGTTTATCTTGTTGATAAGTGCTTTATATTGTTTAAAAACGTGTTCATTGTTGTTAATAACTATTGTTGGTATGTGTATAACTAAGTACGGATGATAGTAATTGTCGATATTATTCACCCATTTTACTAACTCTTCATAGGACATATTCGGTTTGCGAACATGAAGTAGAGGCAAGCCTTTCTCAAACATTTTGTTGATAAGGCTTGTCTCGTTTTCTATAGGAGTAGGGTAGGTTATGACCACCATCTCTGTTCTCTTTTATAGATATATTTCTTTTCCTAATTCTATAAACTCTTCTGACTTCTCGCGCATTCCTTGTTCTGCTGTATCTCTAATTTCTTGTGATATTTTCATAGAACAGAATTTAGGTCCACACATAGAACAGAAGTGAGCTACTTTAGCGCCATCAGCAGGTAGTGTTTCATCGTGAAACTCTCTTGCTGTATCAGGATCTAGTGAAAGGTTGAACTGATCTTCCCATCTAAATTCAAAGCGGGCTTTACTCAGTGCATTATCTCTGTATTGTGCTCCAGGATGTCCTTTCGCTAAGTCTGCTGCATGAGCAGCTAGTTTATAAGTAATCACACCATCCTTCACGTCTTTTTTGTTAGGTAGACCTAAGTGTTCTTTTGGTGTTACATAACATAGCATAGCCGTTCCGTACCATCCTATCATAGCTGCTCCGATAGCTGAAGTGATATGATCATAACCAGGAGCTATATCTGTAGTCAAAGGACCTAATGTATAGAATGGGGCTTCTCCACAGTCGCGAAGTTGCTTTTCCATATTCTCCTTAATCATGTGCATAGGTACATGTCCCGGTCCTTCTATCATGACCTGTACATCGTGTTTCCACGCGATTTTAGTTAGTTCACCTAGTGTTTCTAACTCTGCAAATTGAGCTGTATCATTTGCATCTGCAATAGAGCCAGGTCTTAGTCCATCACCTAAAGAGAATGCTATATCGTATTGCTTCATTACTTCACATATTTCTTCAAAGTGAGTATATAAGAAGTTTTCTTTGTGATGGAATAGACACCACTTCGCCATAATAGACCCTCCACGGGATACAATACCTGTCACTCGATTAGCAGTCAAGTGAATATAGCGTAGTAGTACTCCAGCGTGTATAGTAAAGTATGATACTCCCTGTTCTGCTTGTTCAATTAGGGTATCTCTAAAGATCTCCCACGTCAAATCTTCGGCTATTCCTTTTACTTTCTCTAATGCTTGGTAGATAGGTACTGTTCCGATAGGTACTGGAGAGTTGCGTATAATCCACTCTCTTGTTTCGTGAATATTCTTACCTGTTGATAAGTCCATAATCGTATCTGCTCCCCAGCGACATGCCCAAACTGCTTTCTCCACTTCTTCTTCTATCGATGAGGTCACAGCACTATTTCCAATATTAGCATTGATCTTCACTAAGAAGTTACGCCCGATAATCATAGGTTCGCTTTCAGGGTGGTTGATATTATTAGGAATGATAGCACGTCCGCTAGCAATCTCTTCTCTGACAAACTCTGGTGTAATGAAGTTTTTAGGAGTATTGGCACCGAAGCTATTGCCTTGATGCTGTTGCTTCATGGCTGAGGTTGCGTTATTCAGCTGTTCTATTCTTTGGTTTTCTCTGATGGCTACATATTCCATTTCAGGAGTTATTATACCTTTTTTAGCATAATGTAGTTGAGTAACATTAGCTCCTTCTTTAGCAACCTTTGGGTTATGTCTAAATTCAAAGCGCAAGTGATCTAGTTTTTCATCTGCTAATCTAGCTTTACCATATTCTGATGTGATAGAAGATAATGTATTCACATCCTCTCTATTTAGTATCCATTCTTCGCGTAGACGTGGAATACCTTTGCGTATGTCTATGGTAATATCCGGATCAGTATAAGGACCTGATGTGTCATATACGGTTACAGGTGGATTCTCTTCTGTACCGCCATTAGATAGTTTAGTGTTGCTAAGAGATATCTCTCTCATCGCTACTTCTATTGGGAAGAGCTCTCCCTTGATGTATACTTTTTTTGAGTTAGGGAAAGGGGTTTGCGAGATACTGTGTTGTTCCATTGTCTTTTAGTTTTATGAGTTATTTAGTTTTTTAAACGAATGGAATCAACCACCTTGAGTAGCAGTTATAATTAAGATATCATCACTAGTAGATAAGTGATAAGTAGACCATAGGGGTTTAGCAATAACAGTTTGGTTCACAGCTACCGCTATCCCTTTTTGTTTCAGTGGATAATAAATATCCAACATAGCCTGAATACTTAATGTATCCGTGTCAAATAGTACTTGTTGATTGTTGATTTTTAGTTCCATTCCTTTTCGTTTTGATATATAACTTTAGGAATGGCTACAATAGGGTACGAACGTACCTATCTAATGAAGTCATCTTACTTTTCCCTACGCTAGTATTAACTAGATCAGGTTCCAAGGGTGAAGTCTCAGCCTACAAAGTCTTGTAGACACCCCTAAAGCTTGAGGCAAATATAGGTCTTTTTTTGAACTGTGCAAATTAGGTGTAGGGATAACATGATATAATAAAAAAACGCTGAGGGAATTCCTCAGCGTTTGTATACTTATATTTTTTCAGCGTAAACGATATAGTATCTAGGGGTAAACCATCTAAAGATCGGACGTATCCCTAGTTTTTTGATAGGGTGTGTCCACATATCTCTATCTACGATTTTATACCCTGCTTTCTCTACTAGCCAGTCTAATTGCCAAGCTTCGAATTCGTGATAATGTCTGTCTAGCATATCTGTTTTACTTCTATATGCAGTACTAAACCACAAGCGCAAAGGAACAGAAATCATTATTTTAGAAGCTTTACACGATTTTAATACCGTATAAGGATTTAGTAAATGTTCTACAATTTCAAAAGCTGTTAGTACATCATAATCAGTATTTAAAAGTACATTCTGATCTTCGTCTAAGTCCTCACCAGAAGTATTGATTACTTGATAACCATCTTCTTTCATTATTTTGGCTAGTGGGTTAACTACTCCTAGATCTAGTATTTGTGAGTCTTTTGAAATGTGCTTATTGACAAACTCCATTGTCTTTTTAAATCTCTTACTCGGATATGTTTTCTCGTACATAATTGTGAATTCGCTAGAACATTATGCTTCTGTTATAGCTGTGTTTTTAGATATTCTGTTTACTATAATAGCGATAGCTCCATCACCCATAACGTTACAAGCTGTACCGAAGCTGTCCATAGCGATATATAGTGCAATCATTAAACTTTGTTGTTCTGTATCAAATCCTAAGATAGAACTTAGTACTCCTAAAGAAGCCATAATAGCCCCTCCAGGTACACCAGGCGCTGCTACCATCGCAACTCCTAACATACAGATAAAACCAACCATTAACGTAAAGTCTACAGCTTGCCCTTGTACTAACATTAATGCAACAGCACACGCTACAATTTTTAATGTACTACCTGCTAAGTGTATTGTCGCACACAAAGGTATAGCAAATCCAGCTATTTTAGGATCTACATTATTCTTTAATGTTTGTTCTAATGTCACAGGTATTGTTGCTGCAGAAGATTGTGTTCCTAGAGCTGTAAAGTACGCAGGTAACATATTTTTCATTAGCTTAATAGGGTTCTGCTTACTTATCGTACCTGCTATTATGTATTGGAACAGTAGAACGAAGATGTGTAGTAAGAAGATCACTCCTATGATTTTTATAAAGGTGTCTAGTACAATGAATACTTGCCCATTATAAGTCATATTCAAGAATATACCGAAAATAAAGAGCGGTAAGAACGGAATAATGGCTTTGTTGATTAATGACATGATAATACTCTGAAAGTCGTTAAAAACACCCTCTAAGTATTTGAAATTACCTTTAGAGATTCCTATTCCTAAAATAAAAGAGATGATTAAGGCACTCATGACATCAAACATTGGAGGCATTTCGATATTAAAGTAAGGAGCTAGGTTCTTTGTTGATTCTGTAATATCTCCCATTTGTTCTGTCGCTAGTATACTTGGGAATGTCGATATACTCACTCCATAAGATATAAAACCTGCGAATAGGGTAGAACCATAAGCAATAGCTGTGGTAATGATAAGTAATTTACCTGCATTTTTGCCAATGTTACCAATCGCAGGAACGATTAGCCCTAAAATGATAAGTGGGATAGAGAAGCCTAGAAAGCCACCGAATATACTGTTAAAAGTACTAAATATTCTACCTATTGATTCTGGTAGATAGTTTCCTAACACACTACCTAATGCGATAGCGATAATGATCTGCACTAGCAGATTGTTCTTTAATAATTTCATAATAAAATTAGTTGTGTCAGGTAAAAGTAATAAAAAAAAGCCTCAGAATTAACTGAGGCTTTTCTAAATATTGCTAAAAGGTTATTGATTAACCTAAAGAAGCTCTTTTGAATCCAGTGATTTCTACGTTGAAACCTTTTACATAGTCAGCAACTTTTTTAGACTCATCTTTAATGAAGTTTTGGTCTAATAATGCTTTCTCTTGGTCTAAAGTAGTGTTGTCACTGATGAAACGTTGGATTTTACCTGGTAAGATTCTATCCCAAATGTTTTCTGGTTTACCTTCAGCTTTTAATTCAGCTTTAGCATCTTCTTCCGCTTGTTTTAATACTTCTTCAGTAAGTTGAGCGTAAGAAATATATTGAGGTACATTTTTAAGAGTTTTCCCTAAACGTACTAATTCTTCGTTTTCTTTTACGATAACAGCGATACGAGCCTCAGTTTCTTTAGCAACGAATTCTGCGTCAAAATCTTTGTAAGATAATGTTTCAGCACCCATTGAAGCAACTTGCATAGATACGTCTTTAGCAATCTCGTCAGCTTTAGCAACAGCTTCAGATAAAGCAGTGATAGCAGCGATTTTGTTTCCGTGAACGTAAGAACCGATGAAAGCACCTTCTAATACTTCGAAAGAACCAATCTCGATTTTCTCACCGATAACTCCTGTTTGCTCAACACATTTTTCAGCAACAGTCATTGTAGCGTCGAATGGAGATGCTAAGAATTCTTCTTTAGTGTTAAAGTTGATAGCTTTCTCAGCTAATTCTTTTGCTAAAGCTTGGAACCCTTCGTTTTTACCTACGAAGTCAGTCTCACAGTTTAATGTGATAACTACACCTCTAGTTTTGTCTGCATTAACTAAAGCTACAGCAGCACCCTCGCTTGACTCACGGTCAGAACGGTTAGCAGCAACTTTTTGTCCTTTTTTACGTAAAACTTCGATAGCTTTATCGAAATCTCCTTCAGCTTCAACTAAAGCTTTTTTACAGTCCATCATTCCGGCACCTGTTTGTTGTCTTAGTTTATTTACTTCTGCAGCAGTAATATTTGCCATTTTAAAAGAGTATTAATGAGTTAATAAAAAAAAGTCGTTATCGACAGTGTATACAAAGGTAGACAACTATCAGCATAACGACTTTATGATATTGTTAAAAAATTATGCCTTAGCAGCAGGAGCTTCTACTTTAGTAGCTTCTTCTTTTTCAGACTTTCTTTCTGCATTACCTTCGATAATAGCAGAAGTCACTAATGATAAAATTTTATCGATTGATTTAGAAGCATCATCGTTTGCTGGAATAACAAAATCTACTTGACGTGGGTCAGAGTTTGTATCAACCATAGCGAAGATCGGAATGTTTAATTTTTGAGCTTCTTTTATCGCAATGTGTTCAGCTTTAATATCTACAACAAATAGAGCTGCTGGTAGACGAGTCATGTCAGCAATAGAACCTAAGTTTTTCTCTAATTTTGCACGAAGACGTTCAACTTGTAAACGCTCTTTCTTAGAAAGAGTCATAAATGTACCGTCTTTTTTCATTCTATCGATTGAAGCCATTTTTTTAACAGCTTTACGAATAGTAACGAAGTTTGTTAACATACCACCTGGCCATCTTTCAGTGATGTAAGGCATGTTAGCAGCAGCTGCTTTTTCAGCTACGATGTCTTTCGCTTGCTTTTTAGTTGCAACGAAAAGGATTTTTCTTCCTGATGCAGCGATTTTTTTCAAAGCTTCATTAGCTTCTTCTATTTTAGCTGCAGTTTTATATAGATTGATAATGTGAATACCATTACGCTCCATATAGATATAAGGAGCCATGTTTGGATCCCATTTTCTAGTCATGTGTCCAAAATGAACACCTGCTTCTAGTAAATCTTTTACTTCTACTTTGTTTGCCATTTTCTAATAGTTTACGTTCTGTTACTTTAGCAATAATCGAGTAGCAATAAATTGGTCTCAATTATTTAGATGCTAAACTACCTCTTACAGCATGTTGTAAGTGGGGCAACAAAAACCCAGATTTTTAATAATAAATAAATATTAACGTTTAGAGAATTGGAATCTCTTACGAGCTTTCTTCTGACCGAATTTCTTACGCTCTACCATACGAGGGTCACGAGTCAATAATCCTTCTGGTTTAAGAACTGCTCTGTTCTCAACATCAAGTTCACACATTGCTCTAGCGATAGCCATACGCACTGCTTCAGCTTGACCTGTTGTTCCTCCACCGTATACATTTACTTTTATGTCAAAGTTCTCAGCGTTCTCAGTCATTGTAAGAGGCTGTAATACTTTGTACTGTAATGTACCAGTTGGGAAATAAGTTTTAAAATCTTTTTTGTTAACTGTGATGTTACCTGATCCTTCAGAAACATAAACACGAGCAACAGCGGTTTTTCTTCTACCGATTTTGTGAATAACTCCCATTACTTAATTTCGTTTAAATTAACGGCCTTAGGTTGTTGAGCTTCATGTTTGTGCTCAGAACCTACATTAACATTTAAATTACGGAATAATTGTGCTCCTAATTTGTTTTTAGGCAACATTCCTTTTACTGCTTTCTCGATCAATAATGCAGGGTTTTTTTGTTGCATTACTTTAGCAGTTAATGATCTTTGTCCTCCTGGGTAACCTGTGTGACGGATGTAAGTCTTGTCATCTAATTTGTTACCTGTTAGGTTGATTTTCTCTGCGTTGATAACGATTACGTTGTCTCCACAGTCTACGTGCGGTGTATAATTTGTTTTGTGCTTACCTCTTAAAAGTACTGCAACTTTTGAAGCAAGACGTCCCAAATTTTGACCTTCAGCGTCAACAATTAACCACTCTTTTTGAGCAGTTGCTTTGTTAGCCGATACTGTCTTGTAGCTTAAACTTTCCACAATAAATTTGTATTTAATTAAACATTCCATTCCCAATTAAGGGAGTGCAAAAGTACAATTATTTCTGTACTTTACAAATTTCTACTCCCTTTTTTAGAAAATATTGGCGCTCAATTGTTTGACTAACAATTGTATCGCTACTCTACTTCCAATATCAATTGCTCTATTTAGGTTAGTATTTTTTACTAGATACGATGTACACTAAATTCATTGATTTTTGTAATTATAAAATGTTTGTTTTGAGTAATTTAGTAAATAAAAATAAATGATATGAAGAAAAAGATCACATTACCTGTAATGGCAGTATTAGCGCTAATAATGGCTGGATGTCCACAAAAGAAAGAAGCGGCAACACATGAAGAAGTAATCGAAGAAGTAGTTACTAAAACGCCTAATCAGAAAGAGTCGCTAGATAGTATAAGTAACCAAGTAACTATGGTGTTAGAACAAGTGGCTTATGATAAAGCACCTGAAGTACTTCATTTAACGATAACTAATCAATCTTCATCGGAAGTCAATACTGGTTCTGACTATTCTATAAGTGTTCTAAAAGGAGATTCTTGGGAAGTAATGGATATGGAAGGAATAGGATTTGATCGTATGATACATCCTATCGGACCAGGCGAGGGAGTTGGTTTTGATATCGATTTGTTCACTAAGGAATTTAAGTATGATAAAGGAACTTATAAAATCATAAAACAATTAGGTAACGATATCGGTAGCTTTACTAAGGAAGTAGAGTTTGTGATTAAGTAGCATTACAAGTGTGTACTTTCGGTATATAATTATATTTGTTTTTTATAAGTAAGGTATGTTTTTGTGATAGCGTAACTTATCTGAGCGATACATTCTAGTGTGGCGAATGACTAATTATGAAGTTAGATGAGTGAAGTGGTTATACAAAGACAAATTTATAATCCAGTACGGTAGTTATGTGATTCATTTGATTGGCGATTTTGCTTCGATTACCTCTTAGTTTCGATAGAGTAGGAGTGCGCTTTAATTTTGAATGAGTCCGTAGTGAGTCCGTTATGAGTCCGTAGTGACTCCGTTATTTTGTACAATTTATCGGAGTCACTATAGACATAATAGTTATGCAAGGAGGTCATATACCTAATCTATCTACTATAAAACAGAAGGTTTATTGTTATAAGACAGGTAATTAAAGAGGTTTTACTTGCCTATCTATGATAATCATATACTTCCTTTATAAGTCTTTAATATAATTTAGAATTGTAGTTCTCAGGGTATTTTGCCATCTCTGCATTATAGTGAGGGGCGATTTCGTCAAGTACTTGTTCGAATGTTTTATCTTCCACATGGACAAGTTTAATGATACCACATTCTTTCTTTTTATAATCTGCATATCCTAATACGATAGGCACATTAGCAGATTTAGCGATATGGTAAAACCCTTGTTTCCATTGATCAGAATACCCACGGGTACCTTCAGGAGTATTAATGATAGCGATATCATCAGTAGTATTAATGACATTGACTGCGTATTCTACTAGATTTTGTCTTTTGGTTCTATCTACACCGATACATCCAAGCGCTTTAAAGAAAAAACCAAACCATGCTTTAGTATAATAATCTTTTATAAACATGCGTATAGGTACCCCCATAATCCAGAAGCAGGCTAATGCGTAGTAGAAGTCCCAGTTAGAAGTATGAGGAACACAGATTAGTACAGTCTTCCTTTCTTTTTTTGGGTCAAAGTTATTAGGAGCGTACTTCCATCCCGTGATTCCTAACATTATTTTGCCTAGTAACTTTTTCATCTTGTTTATCTTAATAATTATTTGAGGCAAATATAGAATAATTTAGTTAGGTCTAGATTACATGATTATTGTAATAAAATGCTAATGTTATTATCAGTAATAGAGTAGGTAGTTAAAAATAGAAGTGATGCTCATCATTATGCAATAAGTTGATTCTAAATATGAACAAAAGAAATCCCCTTGAAGACATCTAAACTTCAAGGGGATACTATATATGTTTTAATTAATGTGCTTCTAGCCAATTTTCTCCAGTACCTAGGTCTACTATTAATGGTACATCTAGTTTATAAGCGTTTTCCATTTCAGATTTGACCATTGTCTTTAATGCTTCAAGTTCTTCTTTATGAGCATCGAAGACAAGCTCATCGTGTACTTGTAGTAGCATCTTAGATTTCCAATTCTCAGCAGTCAACTTCTTGTTGATATTGATCATCGCTATCTTTATAATGTCTGCGGCACTACCTTGTATAGGAGCATTGACAGCATTACGCTCAGCTGCACCTTTCACGACAGCATTATGAGAGTGAATATCTTTTAGATATCTTCTACGACCTAAGATAGTCTGTACGTATCCATGCTCGCGAGCGAAATCTATCTGAGTAGCGATATAGCTCTTTAGTTTAGGATATGTAGCATAGTAAGCATCGATTAGCTCCTTGCTCTCTGCGCGAGATAGATTAGTCTGATTACTTAGTCCGAAGGCAGATACTCCATAGATAATACCGAAGTTAACAGTCTTGGCATGACTACGTTGTTCTTTAGTTACTTCTTCTAAAGGTACATTGAATACCTTAGCAGCAGTAGAACGGTGAATATCCTCTCCACGTTGGAACGATTCTAGCATATTAGGCTCTTGACTTAGTGCTGCTATGATGCGCAGTTCTATCTGAGAATAATCGGCTGCTAGTAGTACGTAGTTCTCATCACGTGCTACAAAGGCTTTTCTTACCTGACGACCTCTCTCTGTACGAATAGGAATATTCTGTAAGTTAGGGTTGTTAGAACTAAGACGACCTGTAGCAGCTACAGCCTGCATATATTCTGTGTGTACTCTATTCGTTTTTATATTTACTTGGTCAGGTAGTGCATCTACATAAGTATTCTGTAGTTTTACTAACTGTCTCCATTCTAATATGTCTCGTACTATCTCGTGCTTAGGTGCTAAGTCACTTAATATTTCTTCACCAGTAGCGTATTGACCTGTTTTTGTTTTCTTAGGTTTAGAGCCTCCTATCTGAAGTTTTTCGAATAGGATATCACCTAATTGTTTTGGAGAGGCTAGGTTAAACTCTTCTCCTGCTTCTAAGAATATACGTTGTTCTAGTAGCTTAATGTCAGTAGATAGGGTGTCAGATAACGACTTTAGATATTCAGTATCTAAGCGTATACCTTCTGTCTCCATATCTGCTAATACATTTACTAGCGGTATTTCGATATTGTCAAATAACTCCTGTGTATGCGTAGCAACTAGCTGTGGAGCAAAAGTTTCTTTTAGTTGATAAGTGATATCAGCATCTTCTCCTGCATATTCTTTGACTATCTCGGCTTCTATGTCACGCATAGTCTTTTGATTCTTTCCTTTTTTACCGATTAGTTCTTCGATAGGTTGCGGTGTATATTTAAGGTAAGTCTCTGCTAATACGTCCATATTATGGCGCATATCAGGATTGATTAAATAATGAGCAATCATCGTGTCAAATAGAGGACCTTTTACAGTGATGTCATATTGTTTTAGAATCTTGATATCATATTTAAGGTTTTGTCCTACTTTCTCAATATTTTCTGCTTCAAAGAAAGGAGCGAATTGCTGTGCAAGCGCCTTTGCCTCGTCTTGGTTCTCTGGGAAAGGTACGTAGAATGCTGTCCCTTTCTCAAAAGAGAAAGCTATACCTACTAATTCTGCAGTAAAAGGGTCTAAGCCTGTCGTCTCTGTGTCAAAGCACACTGACTTCTGGTTTAGTAAGTTTTGGATTAATAAACGAATAGCCATACCGCTATTACACAGTTGGTATACGTGATTAGTTGTATTTAGATTACCAAAATAAGCTTCAGTAGAAGAAGAGGTATTACTCGAATCATCTCCAAAAAGAGAGAATTGCTCATCAGCTCCACTTGTAGTCGTAGCAGTAGCTGTTGGAGTAGGGATAGCTTCTTTTCCTTTATTGAATAGTTTATCGAATTGTTCTTTCATTCTTCTGAACTCAAGTTCAATAAACAAAGCTTCTGATTTCTCGATATCAGGACATTCTAGTATATAGTCTTTTTCATTGAATTGTACAGGACAGTCTAGGATGATAGTAGCCAGTTTTTTAGAAAGTAATCCTTTCTCTTTATTTGCTTCTATATTCTCTTTCATTTTACCTTTTAGCTCATGTGTATTGGCTAATAGGTTTTCCATAGAACCGTATTGCTTGATAAATTTCTTCGCTGTTTTTTCTCCTACACCAGGTAGTCCAGGGATATTATCTACAGCATCTCCCATCATTCCTAAGAAGTCTATCACTTGTTCTGGATAGTCTACTTCGAATTTCTCTTTTACTTGGTCTACTCCCCATATTTCGATACCATTCCCCATACGAGCTGGTCTATACATAAAGATGTTCTCAGATACTAACTGAGCATAATCCTTATCTGGAGTCACCATATATACTTCGAAGCCTTCTTTCTCTGCCTGTTTAGACAATGTTCCGATAAGGTCATCAGCTTCATACCCGCTCACTTCTACGATAGGGATATGCATGGCTTCTAAGATTTGCTTGATATACGGAACAGCTATTTTGATGGCTTCTGGAGTCTCATCTCTATTAGCCTTGTATTCTGGAAATAATTCTAGTCTTAAATCACTACCACCTCTGTCAAAAGCAACAGCTAGGTGATCAGGAGATTCTCTTTTTATAACGTCTATTAGTGAGTTCATAAACCCTAGAATAGCAGAGGTATCAAGACCTTTAGAGTTAATTCTAGGATTTTTTATAAATGCGTAGTATCCTCTAAATATTAAAGCATAGGCATCTAGTAAGAAAAGACGATTTTTATTAGCCATCTATAATGTGGTTTTTTATTAAGGGTAATTATTTATATGTTCAAAGATAATGAATTTGTAGTAGGACTTGGGAGAGAACAAAAGTTTTGTGATTTAGATGTTTGATAAATATCATTAAATATTGTTAAAGATACTTTGAAAGCATTTGGAAAAAATTAAATTTGTTATTTATAGATTATTGAAATGGGGAGATTTATAGTATTACTGTTAGTATTTATTATAATAGAGTTTTATTGTTTTCAGGCTGTTCGTCAGGTGACTAAAAATAAGCTAATGAGATGGGGCTATGTGGTGGTCTCTTTATTGGGTATTATATATATCATATATGGTTTTTCACAGTTTGATCGCAATCACGCTAGGAATCATCAGTCACTAGTAGCAGGAGCTTTAGTTATCTTATTCTATTTGCCTAAAGCGATTATTACTATATTACTAATTACTGAGGATGTAGTAAGAATAGGTAGAGGTATCTGGAATTATAGTAAAGGCGTTAAAGTAAAGAAAGAGGATAAAGAATCTTTCGTGCCAGGGCGAAGAAAGTTTGTATCTCATCTTGCTTTCGGGATAGCGTCTATACCTTTTATCTCTGTGCTACACGGTATCACGATAGGGAGATATAAATTTGAGGTTAGGAAGAGTATTATAGAGTTTGAGGATTTGCCAGAGGCGTTTGATGGATTTAAGTTTACTCATATTTCTGATATACACAGTGGGAGTTTTGACAATGAAGAGAAGATTCGATACGCAGTAGAATTGATTAATAGTCAAGAATCAGATGCATTGTTATTTACGGGAGACTTAGTGAATAGTCTAGCAGATGAGATGCTTCCGTGGTATGATGTGTTCAATAAAATACGCCATTATAAATATGGTAAATACTCTATACTAGGAAATCATGATTATGGAGATTATGCACATTGGGACACAGAGGAAGAGAGACAAAAGAACTTTAAAGAGATCTGTGATATCAGTCCAAAGCTAGGTTTCAGATTATTGAGAAATGAGCATGTATGGTTTGAGAAAGATGGACAACGTATAGCGGTAGTAGGGGTAGAGAATTGGGGAGTACGTGGACACTTTCAGAAACTAGGAGATTTAGATAAGTCTACAGAAGGAGTGAGCTCTAAAGACTTTAAGATCTTAATGAGTCATGATCCATCACACTGGGAAGCTAAAATATTAGAACATAAAAAGAATTTTCAATTGACTCTAGCAGGTCATACGCATGGTAGTCAGTTCGGTATAGAGATACCTGGATTTATAAAATGGAGCCCTATACAGTACGTGTATAAGCAGTGGGCAGGGCTTTATGAGAAGATGGGTAAGTATATTTATGTAAATAGAGGATTCGGGTATCACGCTTATCAAGGACGTACAGGTATCTGGCCAGAAATCACAGTGATAGAATTAAGGCGAAAAAAGTAAAGAATATTGCTAAAAAGTAATATTTTTGTATATTAATAGAAGTTTATAGTAAAGTTAATTTATATTATATGTCAAAATTCGGAGAGTTAGTAACAGCAGATGTTCCTGTTTTAATCCACTTTTATGCACAGTGGAACGAAGCATGTACTACTATGAATCCTGTCTTAATCGATGTAGCAGCTGCTATGGGGGATAGGTTGCGTATAGTAAAAATAGATGTTGAGAAAAATGGTGAACTAGTAGAGGCTTTAAGAATAAAGCAAGTGCCTACTATGATGCTGTATAAAAGAGGTAGTATGATCTGGCGCCAAAGTGGTGTTATGGATGCAAACTCTCTTATCAATGTCACTAAGACACTATAACGTAGAGAAGGTATACCCTTTAGATAATAAGTAGTCGATAGTCTTAGGTAAGGCATAGTATAAATTATGACTAGCCTTGATACTATCATGAAATACAATAATACTTCCAGGAGCCATATTCGTTATGGCTCTTTTATAACATTCTTCAGGAGTAGTGTTCTTATCATAATCTTTGGTAAGATGTGACCACATGATGATGTCATATCCTTCTGATATTACTTGTTTAGCTTGTTGCTTTTTTATTTTACCATAAGGAGGTCTGAATAGACGTGTTCTGTTCTCAAAGCTAGTGTGTTTGGCCATTTCTTCCGTTGATAAGCAGAAGTTGTTTATATATACTTCATTTGCGTTTTTCCAGCCATTTAAGTGATTAAAAGTATGGTTGCCTATCTGATGTCCTTCTTGTAAGATTCTATTGAATACAGCAGGGTGTTTTCTCACATTATCACCTATGCAGAAGAATGTAGCTTTTACCTGATACTGCTTCAGTATATCTAATACCCATTCTGTGACTTCTGGTATAGGGCCATCGTCAAAAGTTAAGTAAATATGCTTTTGAGTATTCGGTCTTTTCCAAGTGTATTTTGGAAAAAGAAGAGGAAGAAGTAACCTAGAGATATTCATAAGTCAAATGTATAAAAAAAGAGTAGTTAACTAAATAACTACTCTCTTTTAATGAATAACAATTAACTATAAAATTATTTTATACCACCTCCAACAGCTCTATAAAGCTGTACGATAGAGGTAAGTTGTGCTAATTCTGTATTAATGTAACTTAATTCTGCAGCAAGTGCACTCTCTCTAGCTGTCAATACATCTAGGTAGTTAGCCATACCTTGTACTAATAACTCTTCTGAGTATTCTGTAGCTAGGTTATATGCTTCGTATTCTTGCTTTTTAAGTTTTAACTTATCTGAAGAACTGTGGTAAGTATATAATGCATCAGAAACTTCTTTTGACGCATTAAGAATAGATAGTTTATAACTTAGGTAAGCAGATTCTTGTTTTGCTTTAGCTACCTCATGTGCAGTTCTAACTTTTCTACCATTTAATAAAGGTTGAGTTAAGCCACCGATGAAGTTTGCAAATAAAGAACTTGTATTGAATAAGTTATCAAAATCTAAACTCTGTAAACCACCATTTGCTGTAAGTCTGAAAGATGGATAGAAGTTCGCTCTAGAAACATTAGTCATTTCAAAAGCGTTAATTAATCCATACTCAGCAGCTCTTACATCAGGTCTATTGCTTAATAATTGAAGTGGAACACCAACAGAAAGGTCTGCATTAAGTTTTTGACTCTTAAGTTCTCCTCTAGTGATTGTACCAGGATTATTACCTAATAGAATACTGAATGCGTTCTCTGTTAGTTTGATATTGTTTTCAAGATCAACTAAAAGAGCTTTTGCATTGAATAACTGTGCTTGAGTTTGCTTAACAGCTACTTCATTCACTTGTCCAGATTCTTTTAAAGCTTCAATCGTTTCTAAACTGTTAGTTCTGTTTACGATAGTTTGTTCTGTTACACGTTTTTGCTCGTCTAAAGCTACTAATTGAAAATACGTTGTAGCGATAGTAGAGATTAATTGAGTTTTTACTGCCTGGTGAGCAGAAAGAGTTTGTAGGTAGCTAGCACCTGCAGCTCTTTTGTCACTTCTGATTTTACCCCATACATCTAGTTCCCAAGAGAACTGTCCTGTAATGTCATACAAATCATTTTTAACTCTAGTATCTCCAAAAGCGATACCTTGAGGTCCGTTTTTAGATAATACAGAGTGAGTATAGTTAGCACCTAGGTTTAATGTAGGAGCGTATCCCCATTTACCTTGTTGCATATAAGCGTGAGCAGCATTGATATTCTCTAATGCGATTCTGATATCTAAGTTATTTTCTAATCCGTGTTCAATGTATTGAATAAGCGTTTGATCAGAGAATAGCTCTTTCCATGACATGTTTGCCATAGAAAGAGTATCTTGAGATATGTTATCAGTACGGAATTGTGCTTCGTTAGTTACTTCAGGTCTCTCGTAATTTTTAGATACGATACAAGACTGCATAGTAACAGCTAAAACAGCAATAGGTAAAGCTCTATATAAAGTTTGTTTTTTCATATTATTCTGACTTGTGCTCTACGAATTTAATCGGTTTAATTTTTTCTTGTATGTACTGGAAGATAGCGTAAAGTACTGGAATTACGAATACTCCAAGTATAGTACCAATCAATAGACCAAATGCTGCACCAGTACCGATAGATCTGTTACCAACATCTCCAACACCTTTAGCGAATACTAATGGCATCATACCTAAGATGAAGGCAAAAGAGGTCATTAAGATCGGTCTTAAACGAGCTTTAGCACCGTTGATTGCAGACTCTGCTATAGACTCTCCATGCTGACGTCTCTGTAAAGCGAACTCCACAATAAGAATAGCATTCTTAGCAAGAAGCCCGACCAGCATCACCAGGGCAATCTGGAAGTAAATATTGTTTTCTAATCCTGCATATTTCTGTGCGATGAACGCTCCCATGATACCAGTAGGTAATGATAAGATTACAGCTAGTGGTAATAAGTAACTTTCATACTGAGCAGATAATAAGAAGTAAACGAAAATAATACATAAAGCAAAGATCATCACAGTTTGGTTACCAGAGCTAATCTCCTCACGAGATAGACCTGTAAAGTCAATACCGTAATCAGTGCTCAATGTTTGAGCAGCTACTTCTTGTACCGCTTTAATTGCGTCTCCAGAACTATAACCTGGTTTAGGAGCTCCTGTAATATTCGAAGATGTAAATAAGTTATAACGGTTCACTGACTGTGGACCATATACTTTTTTCAAATCAACGAACTGAGTTACTGGTGTCATTTCTCCTGAAGCAGTTCTTACATAAATCTCGTTTAAGCTATTCTTGTCTGATCTGTACTCAGGTAAAGACTGTACCATTACACGGTATTGTTTACCAAAACGAGTAAAGTCAGCTGCATAGATACCTCCAATATACCCTTGAAGAGCAGAGAAAATATCACTTACTAGTACTCCTGATTCTTTGGCTCTAGGGATATTAAGATCTAACTCGTATTGAGCATAGTTAGTATTGAATGATGACTGAGCATACAAGATTTCAGGACGATCCATTAATGCAGCTAAGTACTCTTTTGATTTTTGGTCGAAGTCAGTAAGTGCACCTCCAGTTTTATCTAATAATTTCATCTCAAAACCTGAAGACATACCGAAACCTGGTATACTTGGCGGTTGGAAGAAAATCATTCTAGCATCTTGGAACTGTGTAGCAGCGATACCAAACAGTTTACCAATGATCGCATCAGTTGCTAACTCAGGTGTAGTTCTATCTTTAAAGTCGTCTAGCTTAATCATCGCCATACCGTAGTTAGAACCTTGTCCGTTGATGAATGAGAATCCTGATACGATAGTTACCCCTTCTACTCCTGGGATTTGCTGTACTACTTTAGAGAACTGTTGTTGTAAACTCGTTACACGGTCTTGAGAAGCACCAGCAGGTAACTCGATATTACCCATGATGAATCCACGGTCTTCGTTTGGTACGAATCCACTAGGCATTGTTTTAGCAGCATAATATGTAATACCTAAACACGCAAGTAAGATGGCAAACGTAGTCCATTTATGTTTTAATAAGAACTTAAATGAGTTACCGTATTTGTGAGTTAATTTGTTGAATGCAACGTTGAATGCATCAAAGAAGCGTTGAACAAAGTTTCTTTTCTTTCCTTCTCCATGAGCTCCATGTTGAGTTAAGAACAGTGCACATAATGCAGGACTCAAGGTCAAGGCGTTAACAGCCGAAATTAAAATCGCAACAATAAGTGTAATACCGAACTGCTTATAGAATACTCCTGTAGGACCTGGAATAAAGGTTACAGGTATAAATACAGCAGACATTACTAATGTAATCGAGATAATAGCACCTGAAATCTCACTCATGGTGTTTAAACTCGCTTCTCTAGCTTCTTGGCCAGTCTCTTCCATCTTCGCATGCACGGCCTCTACCACTACGATGGCATCATCCACCACAATACCGATGGCCAGTACAAGAGCAAACAGTGTTAACAAGTTAATTGAGAACCCAAATACACTAAGGAAGAAGAATGTACCTATAATTGCAACTGGTACAGCAATTAAAGGAATTAACGTAGAACGGAAATCCTGTAAGAAGATATATACCACTACGAATACTAGTAAGAATGCCTCTATAAGTGTGCTGATTACTTTACTAATAGATGCATCTAAGAATTCGTTCGTATCCATCAGTACTGTATAATTAATACCATCAGGGAACGAAGTCTTCATATTCTCAAGTTCAGTATGTAAGTTCTGAATAATCTCTTGAGCGTTAGAACCTGGTGTTTGGTAGATAGCCATAGCTACAGCAGGGTGTCCATCTTGTTCAGAACTACCTACATAAGACATTGCACCTAATTCTATCTTAGCTACATCTTTAAGGTATAGCACTTGTCCATTACCCAATGACTTTACTACGATATTTTCGTATTGGTCTTGAGTTTTATACTTACCACTATATTTAATTACATATTGGAATGCCTCAGCATTGTTTTCACCTAATTGACCAGCAGCAGCCTCTAAACTTTGTTCGTTTAGGACTCTTACAACGTCAGAAGGAACTAGTCCATAAGCTTTCATCTTAGCAGGGTCAATCCAAATACGCATAGAATAGTTACGAGAACCAAAAGCAGATGCATCCCCAACACCACTTACACGTTTAAGTACAGGAATAACGTTAATATTCATGTAGTTTTGGATGTAGATAGCATCGTAGTTAGGACTTGTCGAATAGAAAGACAAGAACATTAATGCACTTGTTTGTTGTTTCTGAGTAGTTACCCCTGAACGCGTTACCTCTGCTGGTAAAAGTGGTGTAGCACGTGCCACACGGTTTTGTACGTTTACTGCAGCGATATCTGGGTCAACTCCTTGTTTAAACACAACTTGGATACTAGCACTACCATCATTCGATGCTGTAGAGGTAATATAGTCCATGTTTTCAACCCCGTTCACCTGTTCTTCAATAGGAATAACAACAGATTGCATTACTGTCTCAGCATTGGCTCCAGGATATGAAGCAGCAATCTGTACAGTAGGCGGCGCAATATCTGGATATTGCGTAACTGGAAGTACTGTTAATCCCAGTACCCCTAGTATTACTATAAGTATAGAAATAACTGTAGATAATACAGGTCTTTCAATAAATGTTTTTAACATACTTTAGAATGTTGATTTGATGTCTTCGTTAATTTTTTCAAATTTCTCTGGTACTGGAGTTATAGGTGATCCACTGCGCAGTGTACCTAATCCTGTTCCGATGATTTTTTCACCTTTTTTGACACCTTCTTTTACGATTGCCAACTTGTTGATTCTATCGATTACTTCGATCTTAGTAGCCTTAGCTGTATCGTTTGCCACAGTATATACATATACCTGACCTTGTTGTTCGAATGTAGCTGACTCAGGAACTACTAATACATTAGTATATTCGTTAGGAAGTAATAATGTACCACTATTACCATTAGCCAACAATCTGTTAGGGTTGTTAAAAGCAGCTCTTAACTGTACTGTACCCGTAGTTGGATTAATTTGACCTGAGATAGTTTCGATTTTACCAGGTTCTTCATACACTTGTCCATTAGCTAACTGTAATTTTACTGTAGGTAAGTGACTTAATTTCTCTTTTAAAGATTTACCTTCTATTTTTTCTAAGAAATCGAAGTATTCTTTTTCATTAAGTGTGAAATAAGCAAATACACTACTGTCATCTGATACTACAGTTAACGGTTGAGGGTCACTAGGGCTTACTAATGCCCCTTCACGGAAGTTAATTTGTCCTACAATACCATCGATAGGGCTTTTAACCACAGCGTAGTCAATATTAGCAACTATACTTTTGTGTTGTGCTTTAGCATTAGCTACTTGACTCTTTGCACTAGCTAAGTTAGCTTCAGCAGTTTCTAACTGGATTTTACTGATAATCCCTTTGTTTACCAGAGGTACTAATTTGTCAACGTTTACTTGAGCAACATTAACTTGAGCTTCAGCTGTTCTGATTGCTGCTTTAGCTGCATCAGCACTTTCGTTTAAAGTGTTCGTCTCAAGTCTAAATAGAGGTTGTCCTTTTCTAACGATTGCACCTTCGTCTACATAAACTTCTTGAATGTATCCAGCTATTTTAGCACGAACGCTACTAGCAACTTTCCCTTGGATATTAGTAGGGTAGTTTTTATAACCTGTTACATTTTGAGTAGGTACTTCGATTACTTTGTAAGGTAATGCCTGAGGTCCCCCTTGCTGTTGATCTTTATTTCCGCATGACGCTACAGTGATAGCGATTGCAGCGAAAGTGATCGATTGTAAATAACGTTTCATATAATTACTTAATTTGTACTTTTTAATTTTTCTATTGTATCTGCTAAATGACTTTTACTTTTTGCTAAATGATCTATATAAAGTTCTACTTTATTGTTGCAATTGTCTGTTTTTAAAACACCTTCATCAACGAATTTAAGCATTTTAAGACACAATGCATGCTCACGTTCTAATACATCTCTAATGATTTGTAATCTTAGAGTCATATAGTTAGGGTTCAATCTGAAGTATCTTTTTCTTTCATCAATCTTATTGAAATGCTCAATTTGGTTATTCGAAATCAATAGATTTAAACTTGTAGAGACAGAACTCTTACTTGCATTTAATCTTTCAACTAATTCATCAAAAGTCACGCCATCTCTGTTATTATTAAACATAATGTATGTATAAATCTGTGCAGTTAATGGTGAGAAGTGGTGCACCAGTTCATGGTGAGCGCAATAATCTTGGAATAAGTCTACTAAATTTTGGTCGTATTGCATTTTACTTTAATGTTTTGAGAGATGCAAATATACGGTTAGTTTTGTAATTACCGAACCAACCAAACTTAAAAGTTTCTTAATTATTTAGATGGCGTCTATATAAGATGTATTTTATAGTAGGAACATTTTTGCATCTATTTGATATTATGATAGAAAACATTTAATTGAAGAATTATTTAAAAAAATCAACAAAAATGCTTGCATCAAAATTAAAAATAGCATTATATTTGCATCCACAAAAGCGGAAGTAGCTCAGTTGGTAGAGCTCCAGCCTTCCAAGCTGGTTGTCGCGAGTT
>NZ_JBBPHJ010000010.1:0-138568 GCF_038039665.1 Myroides sp. C4067 | reverse complement strand
TCAAAGTCAGGAGACTTTGCGTAGCACTTTCGATAGAAATGGATGAAATCCAAAGGGACTTAGGGTTTTAAGAACTGTTTTTATTTCAGACTCAAAGTCAGGAGACTTTGCGTAGCACTTTCGATAGAAATGGATGAAATCCAAAGAGACTTAGGATTTTAGATAAAAATATACAAAAGGCTTAAAGTAATTTAAGCCTTTTATTTTGACTTAGCTTGTCGTTTTTGTAAATTACAAGCTCAAAAATTAAAACAAGACAATATTGAAACTTACTATATTAGGCTGTTATGCAGCAACACCAAGAACGATAACTAACCCTACATCTCAAGTTTTAGAGATGGGAGGACATATGTTTTTAATCGATGCTGGTGAAGGAACTCAAGTACAATTAAGACGTCATAAGTTGAAGTTCCAACGTATCAATCATATTTTTATCTCTCATTTGCACGGGGATCACTTCTATGGATTGATAGGGTTAATCTCAACGTATATGTTGTTAAACAGAACTTCTGATTTGCACATTTATGGACCTAAGGGGATTAAGGAAGTGACTTTGTTGCAGCTGAGATTGTCTAATTCTTATTCTGGATATAAACTATTCTTTCATGAACAGACTAGTAAAGAGAGTAGAGTAGTATTCGAAGATGATAAGGTTATTGTACGTACCATACCATTAGATCACCGTGTGTATACTAATGGATATCTTTTTGAGACTAAGCCTGGAGATAGAAAGTTGCGTATTGGGGCTATAGAAGATTTAGGTATTGATAGATGTTATTATCAGAAGATCAAAAGTGGTGGTAATATCACATTGGATGATGGTACTGTAGTGGATAATAAGGATATTACTTATGATCCAGAGCCTACAGAGAGTTACGCTTTTTGTTCAGATACTTATTATTCAGAGGCCATAGTACCTATCATTAAAGATGTAGATGTATTATACCATGAGAGTACTTTCTTAGACAGTGAAGAGCATTATACAGAACGAACGAAACACTGTACTGCTAAGCAGGCAGCAAGTATTGCAAAGCTAGCGAATGCGAAGACTTTAATACTTGGGCATTATTCTACGAGATATAATGATATTACCTTGTTTAAGAAAGAAGCAGAGACTGTGTTTAGTGGTAAAATACTGAATGGAGACGATGGTAAAGTGTTTGACTTATAATAGATTTAGATATGAGTGATTTAAGTGATTACAGAAAATCGTATGAGAAGAGTGTATTGTTAGAGAGTAGTGTAGACGAAAACCCAATGATGCAATTCAAGAAATGGTTTTATGAGATAGAGGATTTCGGTGGAGTAGATGAGGTAAATGCAATGACGGTATCTACAATAGGATTGGATGGTTTTCCGAAGTCTAGAGTAGTGCTTTTAAAGTCTTATGACGAAGAGGGATTTGTGTTTTATACAAATTATAACTCTGAGAAAGGAAAGGCTATTATCGCTAATCCACATTTGTGTTTATCATTCTTTTGGCCTTCTGCGGAGCGTCAGATTATTATCAAGGGTATTGCTAGTAAGGCTAGTGCAGCTCAATCTGATAATTATTTTGATAGCCGTCCTTTAGGAAGTCGATTAGGAGCTATCGTATCTAATCAGAGTGAGGTCATCCCTAATCATCAAGTATTAGAAGATGCTATCAATAAATTAGAAAAAGAAGCGACAGAAGATACGGTAAAACGCCCTGATAATTGGGGAGGATTTGTAGTAAAACCTGTGTCTATTGAGTTTTGGCAAGGAAGAGCTAATCGTCTTCACGATCGTATTCGATATACATTGACAGAAGATGGTTTAGATTGGAAAATAGAACGACTAGCACCGTAGTATGAAAATAGCAAAGATCGTATTAACTATCGCAACCCTGTTTTTTATGGGATGGGCGTTAATGGAAAGTTCTAAGGACCAACCAAAAATATGGGTGCAAGTAGTGGGTGTAGCCTTGTTCTTTTTCTCCATGGCGAGATTGATGCAAAAGACACCTAGTAACACTCGTCAACAAGGACCTGCGGAACGGGAGTTCGATGCAGGAATAAAGAAAGATTTAATCAATCAAGCAAAAGAAGAAGAGAAAGATGCTTAGCAAAGGAGATTATGTACAAGTATTAGATGAGAACGAAGAAGGAGTTGTCATTAATATTATAGGAGATGAGGTAACTATAGAATCTAAAGAAGGTTTTATATTAACGTATAAACCGAATGAGCTTTTAAAAATAGCTAAAGAGGACGAGGTAGATATGCGCTCGGCTAGTACTAGAAGTTCGGTTAGTGAAGCACTACAAGAAAAAGTAGATCCTATAAAACGTTCTTTTACGAAGGAAAAACGTTCGCGTAAGGATGAGTTTATCCTAGAAGTAGATTTGCATATAGAGAAGCTTACGAATGACTATAGACGTATGGAGAAGCACGATATGCTGACACTACAGCTAGATACAGCTAGAGGGCAGGTAGAGTTCGCTATCCGCAATCGCATTCCTCGTATTGTATTTATACATGGAGTAGGTGAGGGTGTCCTAAAGGCTGAGTTAGAGTTTCTATTCAGTAGATATGCGGAGATAGTAGCTGAGGATGCGAATTATCAGAAGTATGGATTAGGCGCTACACAGATTTACTTTAAACAAAACGTCAGATAAGTTAATTAGGAATTAGGAATTAGGAATTAGGAATTAGGAATTAGTTCTTTTTTAATATACTCTTGATATAAAATATAACGACAATATGGCTAGGCTGTATTGTCGTTTTTTTGTGGACATATACGTCCTATACTATATGGATATTATGTCCTATCGGCACGTAATCATCCCTACTATTATGGAATCCCTGTGTGGAATGTATGACACGGATTCAAGTCCGCGCCAACATCACTGTGGAGATATATGTTGTGTAATACATATAATTGCTTTATAGATTTAGTTTAAGTGTTCCTGTTATGATTTATTAGTTGTATTTGTGATATGTCTATGCCAATCGAGTGAAGAGAAAATAGACAGAGAAGTTTATATTAATTACTTTTCGAATTCTTTTCTATTGTTTAGAATTGTCTCTAAATTATTAAATGCCCAGACTGATATGTTTTCGATATAGGGTACTAAGTCTAATCCAAGTTCAGTAAGTGTATATTCTACTTTAGGAGGCACTGTAGGATATACTTTTCGCGTAATAAAACCATCAGCTTCTAAGGTTTTTAAAGTTTTGGCGAGCATTTTTTGAGAAATATCTCCTATTGCTTTATCTATTTCATTAAAACGCATTACACCGTGATCTCTTAATAGGAGAAGGATAAGCATAGACCATTTCTCACCTATTCTGTCGAGTACTAATCTAATAGGACATGTATCTGCTTCTAAAATACTTTTTAGATTTAACTTATTGATTTTCATTATTAATTACTTGGAGGTTAGTATCTTACTTAGGCGTGCGTTCTTGTGTGGCCTATACAAAGGTAATACATTTGCTCTCCAAAAGAGAGTAACTCTAATTAAGAAAATCATTACAATGAAGAAAGTATTAATAGTATTAGCACACCCAAATTACGAAGCGTCAAATTCGAACAGAGCATTGTTAGAAGCATTGCCAAAAGATGTACAACTTACAATTCACAATATTTATGAGGCTTATCCCGATGGGCAGATAGATGTAGAGAGGGAACAAGAGTTGTTATTAGATCACGATAGAATAATCATTCAGTTCCCTACACAGTGGTTTAATGTACCTAGTTTACTGAAGTTATGGTTAGATGAAGTGCTTACTTATGGCTGGGCATTCGGAGTAGAACAAGGTGCTTTAGTAGGTAAAAAAATGGGTATAGTAACCACTACTGGTGGTGTAAAAGAGTCTTATGTAAAAGATAGTCATTACGGATTTACAGTGGAAGAGTTTTTATTACCTGTAATAGCTACTATCAAGTATATCGATGCGAACTATATAGGCTTTGTAGCGTTAAATAATGCGTATGGACCTACGGAGCAAGAAGTGAGTGAAGCTGTAAAACAATATGTGGAATTATTGAAGAAATAAGCAGAAAGACAAGTCGTTAGTATGATTTACTAACGATTTTTTTTGTAAAAAAACAGTATTAAATAGAATGAATATAAATAATTATTTATTTTTGCTGCGAAATGAAATAATTATAACAACATATAAACATTATGCTATCATCAAATATATTATCTAGTATGTTCACTAAAGCAGTGTATTTAACTATTTTATTGTTTAGTACTTCGGTGCTTTCTCAAACTTTTTTAGTGAAAGTGAGCGATTCAAGTTTAAATAGAATTAGAGGAGCAGAGATTATTATTAATGGAGATAAAATAGGGGAAACGGATAGTAAAGGAGAGCTGACCATAGATGTTATAACAACAAATGAAGCTACTCTATTGGTTTTAGCTAGTGGTTACGAGGAACAATTGGTTACTATTAATAACACAAAATTAGAAAACCCTATTGAAGTTGTATTAAAGAAATTAGAGGAGTCGTTAGATGAGATTGTTATTACTGCTGGTAGACGAGCAGAGAATATAGCTACTATTCCATCTTCTGTAACAATAATTAATCAGAAGGAGATGGAAAAACAGATGAGTGTTACAACTGATATTTCGACGATATTAAGTAATCTAGTACCTGGTCTAGGAAGTGCGACAAATAAGGGAACTTCGTCAGGACAGACATTAAGAGGTAGGCCTCTATTAGTCTTAATAGATGGGATTCCACAATCTACACCATTGATGAACGGAGCTCGTGATATACGTTCGATTGCGCCATTTGCAATAGAGCGTGTAGAGGTGATAAAAGGAGCTACTTCTATTTATGGAAATGGTTCTACTGGGGGGATTATTAATTATATAACCAAGAAAAATAGAGGAGAACAAACTTTTGGTGGAACTACTGTATTGGGAACTTCGTTTAATCCAGCGAACAGTAGTGGTACATTAGGATATAAAGTATCTCAGTCTTTCGGAGGGAAGTATAAAAATTGGAACTATATGGCTGGTGCGTCTATCGACTATACTGGTTTACAGCGAGACGGAGATGGAGTGATATTAGGGCAGATAGATGGACTGTCTAATACGTATCAAAAGAACTTGTTCGCTCAAATCACATATGATATCAATGATAATTCGTCTATTCGCGCTTTTTATAATGGCTATACAAGTACACAACACGCCAGATATATCAGTAAGATAGGTAAGTATGGTAGTGAAGCAACGGTAGGTGTAGCAGGGATAGATCCTGGTGAAAACTCAGGTACGCCTTATAACCACAATGTTATGTTGGGGTACACGAACAATGACTTGTTTTTAGAAACACAGTTAGATGTGTCATTATATATGAATTCATTTCGCTCGATGAACCGCTATGTAGAAAAAGGAACGGCATGGTATGGACCAGGACAAACGAGAATTAACTCTAAGAAGAAAGGTATTCGCTTAAACTTAAATACTCCTTTTACAGTATTTAAGATGCCGAGTGAAGTGACTTATGGAATAGATATTTTAAATGATAAAACAGACCAAGACTTAACAGATGGTCGTGTGTATATCCCTACAATGGATATGGTGAATATTGCGCCTTATGCACAATTAAAAATAGATTTAGTAGATCACTTGATACTAAAAACAGGAGTTAGATATGAGAATGCAAATGTAAAAGTAGATGATTTTAATACGATCGCTACAGGGCCTAATAACGAGGGAAGTATTTTCGTTCAAGGAGGTAAAATTCCTTACAAAACAACATTGTTTAACGTAGGGTTACGCTATAATAAATATGAGTATTTTAACCCTTTTATTAGTTTTTCTCAAGGATTTGCTATTAATGAATTAGGGCGAATCTTAAGAAGAGCAACAGAGAGTACATTAGACAAGCTAGAGACAGAACCAATTATTACGAATAACTACGAAGTAGGGTTCTCTAGTAGGTTTTCTATGTTTAGTTTTACAGGGTCATATTTTTTAAGCACATCTAAGTTAGGAGCTAATTTAGTAGATATAGGAGGATATTTAGTAGCACAGCGTGAACCTGAGCGAGTACACGGATTCGAAGTGACTGCTGAGGTCGCACTAACGCCACAGTGGACAGTAGGGGGAACTTATGCTTATGTAGAGGGAAAGGCAAAGTTCGACGATGGAAGTAAAGTATACTTAAATGGGGGACGTATCTCACCACCTAAAGCGACAGCTTTTGTGTATTATACTGCATCAGATAAATTAAATATACAGTTATATTGGTTGTATTCAGGAAGTAGAAATCGCTTTAATCCTAATGAAAAAGGAGGTTATAAAAATAGTGAAGGACCTGTAAAAGACATTAGTTTGTTTAATTTAGCATCTACTTATATCTTAAATAAAGCGTGGAAGGTAAATGTCGGTATTGAGAATTTGTTTAATAAAACGTATTATCCAGTAGTGAGCCAATACAGAGGGACTGATGCAGAGTATGTGAGAGGAAATGGAATGCAGGCTAATCTAAGCGTACAATACAACTTCTAGTAGATGAAGAAATTTATGCTATGGCTGCATAAGTGGCTAGGATTAATAACGGGAATTGTTATTGTCATCGTAAGTATTACGGGGTGTATTTATGTCTTTCACGATGATATAAAGAAAATGGTTTATCCAAGTAATTTTTATATTGATGATAAGGATAATTTAGGTGACTATAATAGAGAAACATTGTTATTCTCATCTCTTCAAAGTATAGCTCAGCAAGCAGTAGGAGAGCAATACCCTGTAAATAGAGTAGATATTTATCCTGCTAAAGATAGAACCTGGGTGTTTAGAGCACTTAAGACAGATAAGCATGCAATAGGATATTGGAATGAAGTTGTTTATTATAAAAGAATATTCGTAAATCCTTATACTGGTACAGTTCAGAAAGTAGAAGATACAAAGAAAGAGTTTTTTTATGTCGTGTTACAGTTACACCGCAATCTGTTATTAGGAAGTAAAATAGGAGGTTGGGTAGTAGGTGGAAGTACGGTGTTATTTATGGTTATTACGATTACGGGTCTGATCTTATGGTGGCCTAAAAAATGGAAGGGTAAGACATTTAAGCGAAGTTTCGCATTTGATTTTTCTGTCAATTGGAAGCGGTTAAATCATGATTTGCATAATTTGCTGGGTATGTACACCTTCCTATTAGCTATAGTGATAGGGATGACAGGTGTATTATTTGCCTTTCCTAAGTTTAGATCAGCAGTAGAAATAACACTTAATAAAGTAGATGAAGATAAATTTCAGGTAATGGAACCTACTGCTTTTGATACTGTACCTCAGATAACAAATAATACTTTAGACAATGCGGTATTTTATGCTTTAGATAAGTTCGGTTATGCTGATATGATGTCTATTCGTCTATCTAAGGATGAGAAAGAGCCTCATAGTTTACAGATCCGTTTAGAACAGGATAAGACGAGTAAATTCGAATGGTTGTATTTTGATAAAAAGTCAGGAGATATAGTCACTCGTGAAGATCATACTTATACATCAATAGCTTTAGGCACTAAAGTAAATTCTTTAAACTTCGATTTACACGTAGGCACGATATGGGGATACCCTACTAAGATACTCGCTTTTATAGGATCACTTATATTTGCTTCCTTACCAGTTACAGGATTGATAATTTGGTTGAACAAACAAAAGAAAAGTAAAAAAAGGAGTCGTTAGTAACATTTACTAACGGCTTTTTTTTGTATAAAAAAATCACTTAATACACCCACCTAGGCATAAAAAGTGATTCTTCATTAAATTCATACTAATACACAACATTATAAAGATACAATAAGTTTTGTTAAAAACATAGCTTTATATAGATAAAATGAGAATACCTATTTTTTGTCATAATCTTATTGGTATTTATCTCGATACGACGTTCTAAGTTATCGAATGATCTGTATCTGTTCATATAGAGGTGATTATTGTTGATTGAAATATTGAGTTTATTTAGCATAATAAATAGAATTGCTTTTTATGTTGTGTTATTTGAGAGTCTGAACTTCTATCTTTAGAATACTCATATTTGTACAATTATGGTAAAGTTTTGTTAATGATGTTTAAAAAAGAATTATATTAAACTTTTTAAAAATCTACCAAACTATGAATATTAAATATACAATCTGTGCAATCCTATTGGGAACGATAAGTGTGATGGCTCAAGATGAAAAAAAAGAAGAATCAACTTTATTAGGTGTATTGACACAGCAGGCTAACCCCGATGCGCCTAAGAAAGTGAATACCTTAGAAGTATATCTAGACTCAAAGTACGAGAACTTGACTAAGACAAGTGGATCAGGAACCTCTGATAGTAAGTTTAGATTAGTACAGTCGCGAGTTTATTTAAAAGGGAATTATAATAATAAGCTTACCTACTCACTTCGATATCGACTGAATGAGTCAGTAGCGTCTAATGCCTTAGAGTTTGCTTTTTTAGAGTATAATATTGATGACCATTGGACAGTGGGTATGGGAAAACAGTTTACAGCTTGGGGATCTACGGAGTTGTCTTATAACAGTGCTGATTTATATATGTTTACGAATATCATTGGTTCTATTGAGCTTTTTAGTCCAGGAGCTAGTATTGCTTATAAAGTAAAAGGACAGTCTTTTAAGTTACAGATGGTCTCTCAGGGAGAGCAGTTTGTGGCAGAAGATTATAAAAATAAGGCTTATGGAGGATTGTTTTTATGGGAAGGAGAATTGTTTAAAAAACATTTGAAAACGCGCTATGGGTATGCGTTATTTCAACATGATGCGAAGAAGTATTACAGCTGGGTAACTATGGGAAATAGATTGACATTAAATAACTTTATGGCAGAGGTAGACTGGATGTATGGTTTTAGAAATGTAGGCGATGCCGCTTTTACAGACTTAAATACAGGTACCAAGGGAATCGCATATGTGAAGGATAATGTGACGACAGCTTCTGTGAAGTATAAGTTCCATAAAGTGACTCCTTATGTAAAAGTGATGTATAATTATAGAAAAGACCTTGAGAGTAATGTGTCTTATGCTTTAAAGGGAGTTTCTACAGCTATCGAGTACAATCCATTTAATGATAAAGCGTTTAAGGATCTTAGGCTTTTTGCAGCTTATAACTTTTTAAATTATGATTATAAGAATTATGAAGTTTCTAAAGCAGATAAGAATGAGCATCAGATAGCAGTAGGGCTGAGATGGATGGTGCCGTTGTTTAAATTATAAATAGAGTAAATATGATGAAGTACAATGAATTATTAATAGATGAGGAGAGCAAAACAATGCAATTGTTTAAAGACTTATCAGAGGAAGAGGATAGAGAATTACACCAAATAGTTAGTTCGTTGATTAAACAGGGTAAAAAGATTAGAATGCAAGTTGTTGCTGATGATATTGGCGAACATAATGTATATCTTGAAGGGTATGATTTGGTAGATAATTTATTGCGAAAATAGAAGGAATAGAGTAAGTATTCTTACTTGTAGATTAAAAAAGACTTGTTGCCCTAATTTAGGGTAGCAAGTTTTTTTTTATAGTTATAATTGATGGGGAATGGAGTAGATAAGCATCTATGACTATGAGATAAGGGTAATAGATTATCTTTTATTCTGTAAATAATAAAAATAATTTGTTTATATAACGTATTGTTTTGTAATGTCTTAAAGGTTGTTTTTTGTAAATTTATATAGAATAAGTAGTTTTTTTTTAATTCCATCATGCAAGGATTTTTAAAAGTTGGGTTTATATAGATGAGTACTCACTATGAAATATTGTTAAACAAACTAAAAGTCTAGTAAAATGAGAGCAGTAAGAAGAATTAAAATGTTTACGATCTTATTTAGTTTAGTTGGTATTAGTTTTACATCGTGCATTAGTGATGATAATAATGTAGAGCCAAATAAACCTGTTAAGATAGGAGATGTAGTAGGGAGTTATAGTGGTAAAGCTTTTACTCTACAAGGAAAGTGGATGAATGAACAAAATACAATTTTTAAAATTAATGATAGTTTGATTGTATTTGATAATTTACCTGTTAGGGAGCTTGTAGGGTCAGTAGTTAAAGATGCTAGAAAAACGGAGGAAATATTAAATAAGATGGATAAGGTAAAGTATGACCTTGCTTATACGTCTGTAATAGATGAGACAGGAACAGCGTTAATATTAACTATGAATCCTAAAGAATTGAAGTTCACAATTCCGATGGACGATAATAAACAAGATGTAGTAGCGCATATTACTACAAAATATAAAGGAGTCTATGTGTCCAATAGATATGATATGGTGAAGTTTGAGTGGATAGTAGATAAATTAACTGTAGATGGAAAAGAAGATAAAGACTTTGTAGAAGTGAAGTATTTTTTTCCAGGATCTGTTAAAAGGTAATTAGAATTAGTTTTACCCATATTAGATCCAAACATAATGTTTATACAACAAATGACTAAAAAAGATAGTGTAGAACGAGGGTTAGTGGATAGATTACAATCTAAAGACCAATCTGCTTGGAAAGAATTTTACGAATTCTATTCAGGACATTTTACCTATGTATGTATGCGATATCTTAAGAGTCAGGATGATGTAAAAGATGTGATGCAGAATAGTTTTATCAAGATTTTTAATGCTATTGGCTCATTTGAGTATAAGGGAGTAGGTTCTTTAAAAGCGTGGACGACACGATTAATCATTAATGAATCTTTAAAATTTCTTAGAGATACTACTAAAATAGAATTTCCTACTCTAGTGGATGATTTAGTAGAGGTAGTTGAAGAAGAACCAAACTTAGATGAGATACCAGAGTCAGAGATTTTAGAATTGATACGCTCTTTACCTGATGGATACCGAATGGTTTTTAACCTCTATGTCTTTGAAAAAAAGAGTCATAAAGAAATAGGTAGACTGTTAGAAATAGGAGAGAGTTCGTCAGCTTCTCAATTTCATAGAGCAAAGAAAATACTCATGCAGAAGATAAAGTTATATAATAAACCCAAAACAAGCGCCTTATGAACGATAAATGGTTAAATGATCTGGAACAGAAGATGAAGGATCATACAGAGATCGGACCAGAGGGGTTGTGGGAGGATTTGGAACAAAAACTTTTTGGGGAAGAGAAGGGAAAAATCATACCATTATGGTCAGATACTGTACAGCAAGCAACAAATAAAAAAGGAGCACCTAAAAGAATTGACTTAAAAAGAGTTATAGGGATCGTGGCTTCTATAGCAATCGTGTTAGTAGGAGGTGTAGAGTTATATTTGAGAAGTGAACGTGCTTTACAGCATGATGATAAAGAAAAAGATAGTATTGTTATAGATGCTAAAGAGACTGAGGTAACGCCTAATTCTAGACAGAATCAATATCTAGATAAGGTAGAAGAAGAGATAATTACCAAAGAAACACACACAAATACCAAAGCTTTGACTTCAACTGAAAAGGAGAAGGCAAGCAGTCATGCTATCAAGGCAATAGAAGAGAGGAGAGAGCCTTCTATTGTCGAGGTAGCTGACAATTCTAATTCAGTAAACCAAGAGAAGGAATATGTAACTATAGTTCCAAATACAGTAGATAAAGAAGAGGTTAAAGAACAGTTAGCGACTTTAGTAGAAGAAAGTCATAAAAACTTAGAAACTGCTATTGTAGAAAATCAGGTAAAGGAAAAAGAAATTAAAACTGAAGTAAAGTCAAAAAAGAATAGAGGCTTTTCTTTAGGGTTAATATCAAGTAATATAGCCTCTACATCTAGTATGCAACAAAGTGGATATAATACAATGAGTGGAGCGATGAAGGTAGGAGCTGATGCACCCTTGGATTTAGGAATGGCAGGTGCGGTGTTATCTGAGATTTATGTTGTGAATCAGAATAAAGAAGTCTATACCGATATTACGCATAAGAAGCCTATACGCTTTGGTATAGCGTTATACTATCCTATGGGAGATAAATGGGGAATCAATACAGGTATTACTTATACTAAATTATCCTCTGATCTTACTTCGGGAAGTCAAGAGTATAAGATTATAAATACTCAGACACTACATTATGTAGGAGTGCCTATACAGGTGAATTATAATTTATGGGAGAAAGGTAATTTCTCAGCTTATGTCAATGGTGGTTTTCATATAGAGAAGTCAGTATATGGAACACTTAAAACTAAGTTTCAAGCTAATCAGAATGTAGAAAAGAGACCAGACGAAAAGGTAACTGTAAAAGGAATACAAACATCTGCAAATGTAGCAATAGGTATGGAGTATAAATTAGCAAAGAGTGTAGGGCTTTTTGTAGAACCAGGAGCGAGATATTATTTTGATAATGGGAGTTCTATTAAAACTATTTATACAGAGAAGCCCTTTGATTTTAATTTACAGTTAGGGTTGCGTTATTCGATCCCTAATTCAAAGAAATCAATAGAAAGTAAAGAATAAACATTTAGAAGGTCGGAAGTAGAAGTGTCTATATACTACAATCTTCAAAAATCTATGAAAAGTGAAAAGTAAAGTGTTAGTAAGTTTTATGTTCATATTACTATGTAGTTAGGTTATATATAGTAATGTTTTTAATTAATTTATCACCCTCTGCACCTCTGTAATTTATTACAGAGGTGCTTTTTTTTAGGAGATAAAAAAAAACGCTTACAGTTAAGTAAGCGTTTTCAGATATTATTCTTCCTTATCAGGATCTTCTTCTTTAAAGTATTCTGTAAATATTTTGATACTATCTATAGGATCTGGCATTCCCATAGGAGCATTTTCGCGTTCATAATGTTCTAGTAAAATATTTATAACTTCATATTCATCTGCTTCAGGAGTATTAGGCTTAGCATCTTTTAATAGCTGTAATCTAACTAAAGCCATGTGATAATCTTCTTCCGTTCTAATTGGTTTCATAGGCATATTGACATTTTCTAAATAACTTTAACTACTCTCTTGTAGATAAATATACTGAATATAAAGTGGATAGTATACATAAAAGAGGATTATTTAACGAAGGAGGTTTTCATAAGATTTTTTTCTCTTGGGATATGTATAAAATGTATCTAATTAGTATTCATTATTTTGTAGATTTGTATTAACATAATTTAAAATAATTACTATGAAGAGTTTTTTAGTTTGTTTATTGTTAAGTGTAAGTACACTTGCTACAGCACAGAAAGTGGTGTTTAAAAAAGGAAAGGTATTATATGATAAGACACCTATTGCTAATGTCGAAGAAGTTAAAGGAGTTTATACTATTTCTACCTTAGATAATGAACCTGTTGTTATAGCTGATCCTCGTATAGCAGATGGACAAAAGTTTTATGTTAGAGTAACATTGCCAGAAGACAAGGAAAAGGTTGTTTTAGTTCGTCCTACTCATAAGAAGTGGAGTATGTCTAAGTCTAAGATTGTAATTGATGAGTTTACTTTTGGGATTTACAAGATTTTTACACCTACAGGATTGGATAAAGAAGCTGCTAAAGCAATAATGACTTATGATGATTCTGAAACTAGAGCTATGCTAGAAGCGAATAGAAAGGCTTATGTTGATACTGAAGAATATGTAAAAGGATTTTCTAGCCAAAATTGGGTATTTAATGATTTAGGGGAGTTTGGTAGGAATGAAAAAGGAAGTTTTGTTTCTTATGGAAAGGTAAAACGTTATAAAGATAATGGAGGAATAAACATAGTATACGATATTTCTGTTTATGATAATACTACTAGAAGTTACATCTTAGTTGGTAAATGGAATGAGAAGAGAGATAGAATGTTTGTTTTAAATAATGGAGAAGCATATATGTTACCTGATGTGTATAGTGCACCTACTTTAAGTTTAGATATGGATAAAGTGGCTAAAGCAATGGTTTATTTAGTTAAAAAATAAAGGAGTAAATATCTTTAAGGAAGCACAATTAGTCGGAAGATATAGTACAAAACACGGAATTTAAGGTAATATTAAGGACTCCTATTGCTAATTAGTTTTATTTTGTAGTCTGATAAAATAGAAGGGAAGATGAAGACAGTTGGTTTAGAAACAAATAAAGAAATAGATTTTTATACAAGAGTAGATAATCTAGTATTGACTACTCCTCAAAAGCAAGATTACTATACACTTATCCTTTGTACTAGAGGACATATAGACTTAAAAGTAGGATACCATAAGTTTACCATTCACGAGGGCTCTATGTCTATTATTTCACCAGAAGTAATTTATCTTGGAGGACAAGCTTCAGATGACTTTAGAGTCTTACAGATTTTTTTTAGGAAGTGTTTTTTGTACCGCAATTATGTCAAGGAGATGATTGTGGATGAATTATTGTTCTTAAATGCAGATTATCCACCTATGTATAAGTTAGAAGACTCTTTTAAACAAGTCTTACAGAACTTTAATAATCTCGCATGGGAGTTAGACACTAAAGGACCTTATCACCTTAATATCATTCGCTTGAAGCTGATTGAGATATTGTATGATTACAACCGAGCTTGTGAGTATTGTCTCTTAGGCTTTCACAAGGGAATGAATAGACAGTACCAATTGACTTATACTTTTAAACAACACTTAGAAGAGAAGTTTAAAGGGCTTAAAACAGTACAACAATATGCAGACTTGATGGGTATTACGCCAAAGCATTTGACAGAAGTCATAAAAGAAGAGACAGGGATGACTGCACTTCAGTTAATACACGAACGTCTATTACTAGAGGCTCAGTATTTATTAAAACACAGCCATATGACTGTAAAAGAATGTGCTTATGAACTAGGCTTTGATAATATTTCGTACTTCAACCGCTTTTTTAAGTTACATATAGGAGATTCTCCTTTAGGGTATAGAAATAAGTAGTTATTTAGAACTTTTAGAAAAGTTTGATTAATATATAAAGAGAACTTAGTATCAGTACTAAGTTCTCTTTGTATTTACAGCAAGGAATATTTTATACATTCACACCAAAGAGATAACCTACTAGAGCTGATAGTCCCATGGCTATAGATCCCCAGATAACGATTCTGAGTACTGCTTTTTTGATACTTGATCCGCCAGTCTTAGCTGATAATGCCCCTAATATTATTAGAAATACAATCGTAAAACCATATAGCCAGTATTCCATTTCGTCTACAGGTGCTAATAGGGCTACCCCAAGAGGGAGTACTCCACCGATAGTAAATGATGCACCCGAGGCTAGAGCTGCTTGCATAGGATTGGCCTGATTAATTTCATTAATCCCTAATTCATCTCTGACATGAGCAGCTAAAGCGTCTTTTTCAGTTAACTCAATAGCCACCTGCATAGCCGTTTCTTTTTTTAATCCACGCCTCTCATAGATCTGTGCTAGAAGTTTTAATTCCGTTTCAGGCATTTCTTCAAGTTCTTTTGCTTCTCTTTCTATATCCGCATTCTCTATATCCGTCTGAGAGCTTACAGATACATATTCTCCAGCAGCCATCGATAATGCACCAGCTACTAGCCCTGCCACTGTGGCAAGTAGTATAGGTTCTCTTGATGCACTAGCTGTCGCAACACCTATCGCTAAACTCGATACAGATATAATACCATCATTAGCCCCTAAGACAGCTGCCCTAAGCCAATTACTTCGGTTGATATAATGACTATCTAGATAGTTGTCTATCGTTATTTTATCTTTGTTATCGCTCATTTTAGTGTGTTTTCGTATTTTTTAAAAAAGAAGTTTAAGAAAAAAGGAGAGGTAGTGCTTTTGACACTATTCTCTCCTTTTTCCTTCTACATCTATATTGAGATGTTGTTTTATTTCTTCGAAGTTTTTATAACTAAACTCAAATATCTTTGTGCTTTTTTCTCCTTCTTGGAGTACGATGTATTCTGTAGCTCCTAGAAAAACTCGTTTAGTATGTGCTAGCACACATACTGTATTTGGTTTGTAAAATTTCTTTTTGCTTCCAATAAGGTTTCTGACTAAGATATCATTCTCTTGGATTGTGATATCCTTGACCATCGTCATCGTTAATGAAAAACTAAATACAAATAAGACTAACCCTAAGGTAACTCCTCCTACGAAGCCATAATGACTTTTGAAGCCAACATGGCCACTCTGTGCATCATCTGCCATAAAGTAAAATAGGGTAAAAAGTACTAAAGCAATAATAAGTAAAATCAATAATAATTTGATAATTCTTGAACTATATTGAGACTGTACCATAAGAATAGTGAAGTGTTGTTTTGTTATACAGCAAGTTACAAATAAAGCAAAGGATTAGCAAGACAATTTTTAGCAAACCTATTTTAGGTAAAAACGGATAATTGTATCTTAGCCTAAAATAGATACTATGAGCTGGAGTGCAGAGCAGGTGTACACTATCGCGAATACCACAGTGATAGAACGATTGCAACAAATAGAAGAATTAAGACAAGGATTATTCAATATAGATACACTAGAAAAGGGAATCAGAAGCGAATGGACCAGAGAAATTTTCTTTGAGAATGAACATCACGAACGAAAGCATATTAAACACAGCCTACCTCAGGATGGACTATTCGTTATCAATCCTTCTATGAGTAGAACAGCCTATGATGATAAGGCCAATGCGTTTTATGCAAGTTATGCTGAATATAAAAAGAACAAATGGCAATTCTTAGAACATATAGAGATTGTTCCAATGGTATTGTCTTTGAACCTTACATTAGAACAGTGTAAGTTACTCGCTTTCTTACAACAGTTAAATGAAGAGACAAAACAACCTTTCGTGTACTATAAGTGTGAGATGTGGGGAGGTGATATAGATGAAGAAATAGTAGTAGTTTTCGATGGAGAGATGAAGGTGTATTACTTTGATGAATTGACAGGGGAGTATAAACAGATGATTGGTGCCGAAATAAAAGAATTAGAAGATACTACCGTTTTACAGAAAGGGCTAGAGGCTATCGGACTAGTCTTGCCAACGCATTTCTTTGCACTTCATGAGACCTCTTTTGATTGGTATCCTTATCAATTGAGGCATTAAGCATTTATCTCTTTTAGGTCACTTGATCGTTTGGGGATTTGTGAAGTATCCGCCCGATATTGTTGCTGAGGAACGTTGTCTGAATTAGTATATATCATGAATACTGCTAGTGTACCTAATCTAGAGCAATAAAGGGGAAGTTTAGTTTATCTTATATTTTGTCAGAACACAATGTGGATGATATATTATGTGTTAGATGGAAGGTATTCCATCTCTATATTGCTTTTAAGTTTATTTACATTTAATAGCTCACTATAATTTATCACTTCACAAGATTAATAGCCATTTAAACGCGATTTAAAAACCGTTCACTGTTAACAGTCAACTGTTAACCAATGAAATCCCTAAAGTTTTACTAAATTATACAAATGAGCTCCAACTGAATTCGTTGTATAAAAAATAAGATATACTTCTATTCGGTACATTAATTGATGTAATGCTATGATTTTGTTGTTAGAGCTGAGGTCTTTTTGTAATTTCTTTAGACCGAACTTGTCATAGGACAACTGAGGGAATAGATTGGATTATTTATATTTGTTTATCATCGCGATAGCAATTTTATATAGTGTATAAGAGCATTGTATTTTATTCATTTTACCTCGTGGTCTATCTAAAGTTAGCTCTACTACAACAGCGATGACGAATTAATTAATCTTAGTATTACAACATTATGGAAATAGGGATCGTTGAAGACCCAAAGGTGAAAAAGTATTTACCTTGGCTTGCTGCGTTAGCTATATTTATGCAAGCCTTAGATGGTACTATCCTAAACACAGGATTGCCCTCTATCGCTAGAAGTTTAGGAGAGTCACCCTTAGAGATGCAGAGCGTTATCGTATCGTATACCTTGACAGTAGCCCTGTTAATCCCTTTAAGTGGATGGTTGGCAGACCGCTTTGGTACACGTAATATGCTGATGTTAGCCATTGGTATCTTTACCTTAGGATCCTTATTTTGTTCTATAGCTAATACTTTAGATCAACTCGTTTTAGCTCGTATATTCCAAGCTATAGGAGGATCTATGTTAGTACCAGTAGCGAGGTTAATACTGATTTATGCCTATCCAAAAGATCAATTACTAGGTATCATTAACTTTATCACCATACCCGCATTGATAGGGCCAATGTTAGGACCTACTGCAGGAGGTTTTTTAGTAGAGAAGTTCTCTTGGCATTGGATATTCTTGATTAATTTACCTGTCGGCATTGTCGCTATGGTTTGGGCAAGAAAGGTTGTTCCTAATTTTACCAATACAGTTGGCAAATTTGACTTAAAAGGATGGCTGTTAATCAGTGGAGGATTGACTACCATTACGCTGATTATTGAACGATGGAACTCTCCCCAATTTACAGCGACAACCCTAATTTTATTAGGAGTACTTACCATTATCTGCGTATTAGGATACATACGATACGCACAGAGAACTACTAAGGCTCTTATCAGATTAAGCTTATTAAAGATAAAAACACTAAGAGTAGGGCTAATAGGCAATCTAGTTACTCGATTTGGAGTAGGGGGAATGCCACTGATGGTACCTTTACTACTACAAGTTGGCTTTGGGTATTCTGCCTTTTTTGCAGGGTTAATGATGATACCACAGGCAGGAGCCAACCTTGTTTTTAGAAACTTTGTCATCCCTATTGTACGCAAATTTGGATATAGAAACACACTGATTGTCAATACAATATTGACCGGAATAATCATCTCTTGTTTCTTCTTTATCAATAAAAATACCCCAATGTGGATATTGGTGATTTTGATGATTTGCAACGGAGCATTTAATGCAGTACAGTTTACTTCTATGAATACCATAGCATTAGCAGATTTAGACAATGATACATCAAGTGAGGGAAACACCTTATTATCCGTTACCCAACAGTTAGCCATCAGTCTAGGGATATCTATCTCAGCGATGATCTTAGTGATGTTCCAAAATAGCAGTATTGGGACAAATGATCAAGGAATAGACGTGTTTAGATATACCTTTTTAGTCATGGGAATTATCACCATCTTATCTAGTCGTGTATTTGCAAGATTAAGTGTAGAAGCAGGAGCAAGCCTAGTCGAAAAAAGAGAATACAAAGAACCAAAACAACAAACAAATTAACGATACCATGGACAGATTATATTTTAGACCATTAGTCATAGAAGATAAAGAACAATTATTATACATCTACTCTGATAAAGACGCGATGCAATACAGAGGTAGTAAACCTCTAGAGACCATAGAAGAAGCAGAGAATATGGTGCATCAAGCTCATCAAGAATGGGAAAGTAGAACCAAAATGAGAATGGCTGTGATAGAGAAAGATACTGAGGTATTAATCGGAACTGCGATGTACTTCTTCGAATCTCCTACAGCTGTAGAAATAGGTTTCTCTATCGGGAGGGACTTTTGGAAGTATGGTTATGGACAAGAGGGGACAATAGGTTTAATGGAGTATATTAAAGCGAATGAACCTAATGTAACCACTATAGTGGGCATAGCCCGTAGTGGAAACGAAAAGTCTCTAAAGATGATGGCGAATATTGGTTTCGTAGAAGTGTTAGATTACGAGGTAGAAGGAAAGAGAAGGTTTGAGTTAATGGTTAACAGTTAACGGTTTACAGTTTTTGCCTTCGGCAATTAGGATGGTATATCATGTAGAGACGCAATATTATGCGTGTCACACAATCGTTATCACGTCTTGTATGCTGTGCGAAGTCTCCCGACTTCGTACCCATTTTAATAAAAACACCTTACCTTTACCACCACAATAAAATACACCCCATGAAATATTATTGGAAAGATATCACAAATGAACATCAACAATGGAAAGCATTAGAACTAACAGTAGAAGGATTAACACCTCCTACAATGCAATTATTGAGTGGTTCGAATTGGAAGATGAAGTTGGTCTTTGAAGATAAACCAGTGATGTGGGGACTGATCAGTAGAGACTTCTGTGATATAGGAGTAGTAAGAACTTTCGAAGAGGAGAGTAGGCTGATTAAGAATATCAATTCCCAAGAAGTAGAGAAGCGCAAAGAGCTATCAACTGAAGAAAGACTAAAGTCATGGTCTCGCTATTTTGCGGAAGAAATGGTGTCGTCAAATAAGCACTTCTTTTATGACTCTATTTGGTTGTTTGAAGGATATAAAGACTTTGCATCTCCTCCTAATTATGGAACTACTGTAGCAGTAGAAGATGACTTTGATGCATTTACTTATGCGCGTTGGGATAGGGAGTTACTGTACTCGCGTAAAGTAGATGAACACTCAGGTCGCCTAAAGTGGTGGCGTAAGAAAGCGATAGAGGGAACATTACCTCCTATATTCGCATGGTATATCCCCTCTCTTGGAGGATATTGGATTATAGATGGCAACTATAGATTAAGAGTTGCTATCTTAGAAAAGAAAGAAATCCCAGTAGTATTAGCCTATTCAGGAGAGTATAAAGAAGCTATTATGAACCCTGATTACCAGCGAGGAATATTACACTCTTTAGCTAAATCAGAGGGTAAACCTGTAAGTCCACAAACAGCAGCGTCAATGAATCAGCATTTGGCTCAGGCTTTTGATGATAGACCTTATTTCCAACAGAAGACAGTAGCTCGAGTAAAGATCAAGTCCAATGAAGAGTGGCTCTCAGAGGTAACAGAATATCTAGAACGCATTGATTATCCTGAAAGAGAGAAGTATATTAAGCAGTTGAAAGATGAACTGTAATTTTACTATAGTTTTTTTGTGATTTTGGTCTTTTGTTGTTTCGTTAAAGTATATTGTCTTTTATAAATCAATATCTTTACACTATCACGATATCACAAAGAAATGAGGTTATTCTCATGGAGGGGGACCCACAGAGTAGGGTGGTTAAATTATGATACGTTATGTCCTTCCGAGCCTGCGAAGAATCCCATCCTATCGGCACACAACGGTAGGGATGTATAACATACATCCTCGCAATACCCTGTATGCTATGTCTTTCTGAGCTTGCGAAGAATCCCATCCTATCAGCACGCAATGGTAAGGATGATTACCTCCGCAGTATAATTAAGCATGATTTTTACTAAATACACCCCTTAATTGCTTTAAAAACCCATAATCTACCCTAATTAACTATAATTACAAGCTGTTTTTAGTCTATAAAACCTCTTTTAGTCTCTTATCTATTAAAAAAGGATAGTTTTTTATTTTTATCTTATTTACGTATGTTTCTTATAATTAGGTATTTATGTTTGTGTCTAATAAAAATGTAAAATAATCAACCTATCCTAACCCCAGTAAAGACGCTTCATAGAGTGATTTTCTTCAACACTTCTTCAACATTTCCCCAAGAATGCTCTAGTTAAGAGGTTGTTTATTGAAGGAATCTTGAAGAGATGTTGTAGTGGTCTTGAAGAAGTAGGTGTTATGAGGAGGTAGGCAGAAGAGGAAGATGACTAAGTAAAAGCCTTGTTTTACGGAATACCCCATTTTAAATTAGGAAGGGTGTAGTATATTAGTATTCTTAAAATATACTAACGATGAGCTTTAAATTACTTGCTATACGACCACTGGAAGGTACTGACCCTTCACTACTAAAAGGATTAAAACCAAACTGTATCTATAGATTTTATAATGAGTATGATTATTTATATGAATATGATGAGAATACAGGGGAAGGTAAATCTTTTATAGATTATCAAGACCAATACTTCAAAGAAGTAAGTAATAAAGAAGATAACTACTTAAAGCTGGAAAATAAAGAGATCAAAGTTATTAAGTATAATAAACAATTACCTAATGACTTTTTTGGTAAGAATATTAATGTGTCTGCTGTAGTAGGTGAGAATGGTAGTGGTAAAAGTAGTTTATTGGAGCTGTTTTATTATTTCTTATTTGATTTTTCTCGTACTAGAGGGATTTTGAAACAAGAAAATACCATACAAACTGTAAAAAAATTTAAACTTGAATTGTATTGTGAAAATGGAAGTAAACTAATTAGGGTTCAGTATAACTCTATAGGAATAACTGTATCTCATCAATATATATATGAAAATAACAGATATATTATGGATGACATTAATACAGGTGATAAGATTGATTTTTGGCAACTATGTACTAGATATGATAAAGAGATAGGAGAGCATGTAGGTATGTTACCATTTTATAATATAGCTCTGAATTATGGCGTGTACGGTTTGAATAACAGCCATGAAGGTTATAAATGGTTAAAACCTTTATTTCATAAAAATGATGGTTATCAAACACCTTTAGTTATTAATCCAATGAGGACTTATGGTAATATTGATGTAAATAGAGAATTAAGCCTTAATTTACAGAGATTGATTATTAATTATTTTGTAATAGGAAATAAAAAGTTGGTTTCTAATATTAGTTTAGATAGCATAGAGTATGCTATAAACATCTATAAACACCAATTCTATAAATTTACAGTTGATGAAGAGTATAAAGGGTTTATTTATGCTGAAGATGTTGAATTAAAATTATCAGAAAGAAAGTTTTCTAATGAAGTTATTGAAAAATTAGCAAAGAATGACTTGTTGGTTTTGAATAGGTTTAGAAATTTTTTAGAAAGTTGTTTTGAAGCTGAAAATGAAATAGAGGCATTAACTGAATTCTGTAATACTTTACGAATAATGAGTTCTTCTAAAGAATTAGATTTTGATTTATTTATTGATTTTTACAATGAGGAAATTATAGAAAAAAAATTAAATCAATTTGTACTAAACAGGGATAAAGATGTTGTTAATATAAATGAATTACAATATTTGAATATATTATATATATTTAAAAAATTAGGTAAGATAACTGAAACATATACAGAATATAAGAGATTCGAATATTTGTTTTTAGATAGAAAAAATGAAGATATTAGAAGTTTACTTGTTAATAAATTATCTGATGAGTTAAAGAACAGTAAAGATGGAGTAAGTAGTGAAGTATTATATAATGTAGTTTATGACTCTTTACTGTCCTTAGAATTGTTTTACCATATTGAAAATGAAAAGGTTTATATTGATGATCGACGTAAAATGATAAGGAATTTAGTAGATGATATTACGCTTAGTGTAGATTCTTTAGAATTTTATAAATCAATTGTAGATGAATTGATAAGCTTGATAGATAATAGAGTAAAAGATGATTTTCTTAGGTTTGTTGAGAGGCTTAAAAAAGATAATAGTCATATAAGATTCAAGCTTACACAAGCTATCGAATATTTTTCGAAGGATATTTTGAAAGAAATGTTTGTACCAGATAGAGGTAATATTGGTTTTTTTGACAAAGAGACGGGTTTTTATCATTTGAATGCAAATAGTGATTATTTTTTGTCTAAAAATAATGAAGGTAATTTAATTTCAATTGAGAAAGTACCTATTGCTTTTTTTACCTTTAATATAAAGGTAAAAAAAGATGGACAAGAAGGAAGTTATCCTATTAAAGATTTGAGTTCAGGAGAGCAACAGTTGATAAATTCATTATTATCAATTTCTTATCACTTATTTAACCTGAAGTCTATTTTTGATACACAATATAATAAAATTGTTTATAAAATAATCAATATTATAATGGATGAAATAGAGTTGTATTTTCATCCCAATTATCAAAGGGAATACATTAAAGAGCTAATTGAAATCCTTTCATTTTTCCCAGATTTTCAATATAATATTATGTTATCCACCCACTCCCCATTTATTCTCTCTGATATACCATCACAGAATGTATTAAAGTTAAAGGATGGGAAGCCAGTGGCAGGAGATAATATTAATTCTTTTGGGGCTAATATACACGATTTATTAGCTGATGAGTTCTTTTTAGATAAAGGTTTTATGGGGGAGTTTGCTAAAGAGAAGATTAATGAAATATTTGAAAAAATAGAGAAGATATCAAGTATTGATATAAAAAAAAGAGATGAGTTGTTTAAAGAAATAAATCTAATTGGAGAAGATGTAATCAGAATACCACTATTAGCTGAACTTGAGAAAAAATTTAAAGATACTGTTAGTGATAAACAAAGTTTGATTGATTATTATCAAAGTAAATTAGATGAATTAAAAACTAATTAACATGGATTTTAAAAATGTAGATATTTCAATAGAGGAGCATAGTTTAAATTCCCATATAAATAATAATCAGAGCTTAATCCAAAGTATTAAAGCATTACAAAAGAATCAATATAATAATATAGATATATGGCAGTTTAAGTATTTACAGTTATTAGTTAATAAATTATTATTAACTGATACAAGTGTTAATATTTTAACCTGTAAGTTTCATGTCTTATTGGATTATAAAGTGGAGTTTGAAGATATTCGAGATTTAAATAAAGAAGTATGTTCAAGAAGATCTAAGAAAAAATGTAATTGTGAAGTATGTAAAGAGAATAGAAAAAAAATGTATTTCTCAAATAAAGTACAGGGGATTTTAAAATATGAGCATAATAAATTGAGAGGATATTACGCTAATTGTGGTGTCAAGGTATGTTATATCTGTAATGCTCAGTATGCAGTAATGGCAAAAGATGAGAAAAAAGTAAAAAACAGTAATTATAAAAAAGTAAATCAAGAACGTGATAAAGCTAAATTTGAATTAGACCACCTTTTGTCTAAAAGTATTTTTCCTTGTTTTTCTATTTCGTTATTTAATTTATTACCTATTTGTCCTCCTTGTAATAAAATTAAATCAAATCGTGAGATTGATGTTACAAATATCTTTACAAAATTAAAATACAAAATTACAATTGATTCTTTTCGTAAATACTATAAAGGAGAAGGTAAGTTAAATATTGAGGTATTTGATGAGACAAGTAGGATTCCTAACGAGCAGTTAAGTACAGTGTTTGATTTAGTAGGTATTTATCAAAATCATACAGATGTTATTGAGGAACTTATTGAACGAAAGATAAAATACACAGACAAATATAAGGAGGTACTTGCTAGAAGTTTTCCTGGTATTGTTGGAACAGAAAAAAATATAGAAGATAGATTAGTTATTGGAACATATAGTAAAAAAGAAGGTTTTTTGAAGAGACCTCTTTCAAAGTTTATTCATGATATAAATGATCAACTAGATAGTTTTACTGGATATTATGATAAAATCAAGTAATCATATAAACGAGTGCACAGCACTCGTTTTTCTATTTAAACCCCTTTATTCCGTTATTTATTTTAGGTTGTAAAATTGTATCTTTCGGTCTTGAAAGTGAGATTATAAAAACACAACATACCAAAACAACAAAACCACAAGAGAATCGCTATGAGTAAAGATATATTTTATACTGAATTAGAAGAGTTTGTAAGAAAAGGAAATACTAGAAGATTACTTCTCTTACTTAAGGAAACCCCTTTAGAGGAAAGGCTTAAGTACACTAAGAAGATCTCTAAATTAGGAAAGTATTATCAAGAGTATGTACCAGAGGTAGGCAATAGGAATTCGTATGGATATAGAGGAAATAGTGAGCAGCGATCAGCTGTGAGTGTGGCGGTATTGGTTTGTTGTACATATAAAGATTTTACGGGAATATGGATTATTAGTGAGGAGGAGTTTAAGCAAGTATTGGACTGGTATGTGCCTGATTGGTTAGGTGATTATATCAATGATTCGGCTAGAGAAGGATGGGTGAGAGCGCCTTTTAATGAGATAGGCTATTTATATGAGTCTTATAAGAAAGGAGTATTTAAGACCCCATTGACAGAAGCGACTTGGGCGACTGTGATGGTCAACGCAAGTAAGGTTGAATTGTTTGATCAATACCCTGAGTTGTTAGAGAAAGAGTTTTGGTATTTGTTTGACCATGAAGTGAATATTAATCACTACTCATGGGATGAGGTCATCGCTACATTAATAGAACAAGGACGATTAGATAAACAACGCATTGTACAGACTGCTATTCAAGGAGCATTGACTCATACAAATCAAGCGTTGTGTGGATGGAATGTGAATTTGTTAAGTAAATTGTCTCTTGCAGATCATGAGATCTTGTCGTTTCAGGAGGATATCTTCCAATTGTTGAACAGCTCATTGTCTAAGGTTGTAAATGAAGCATTGGACATCCTGTTTAAAATAGCGAAGGACAAGGCTTTTCATGTGGAGGCTTTTGTCAATAGTCTGCCTATATTAATGAGCAGTACCGTTAAGGCGACGATCAATAAGGCGATGCGTATCGTGGCTGTATTGGATAAAGCACATCCTACCTATAAGGAGGCAAGTGCTGTTGCTATTGTAGGGGCTTTGCATATACAGGATCAAGCGATGCAGACTAAAGTAGCGAAGCAAATCGTGAAATATGCTCAACCTAATGAGGAGCTGGCAGCTCAGTTAGAAGCTTATCAAGAGATGATGATGAGTGAGACGAAGACGTTGTTTAGTGGATATATGAGTGTGCAGGAGAGTGTAGCACTTGCAGAGGCTGTAGAAGAGGGAGAGGCGGAGCTAGTGCCTATTCAGGCTATTGCGACAATGGAAGATTTGATTTTCCATTGTTCGGCTTGGAAGACATTGGAGAGTGACTACGCCTTTGAGCAAACCATAGATGCGATTATTAGACTTCAAGGAGAATTAAAGGCAGAGCATATTGATCAATTATTACCTGCTTTTGATAAAGTGTTTAAGACCTTTAAAGATTTGTGGTCAACGAGTACGATACAGAACGCTATGGCTTTTTGGCTGTTAGAGTGGGTGCGTATGTTGATTGCAGATCCAACTATAGAGACTACAGCATTAGACAAGCTATATCACAAATATGCTAAGGCAGAATTATATACCAATAGTGGAATCACGCTAGGAGAGGTAAAGTTAGAGGCAAGTAATCGATTTAGTTATTATTATGCTGCTTTGCGCCCTTATCTGACGGTGTATTACTACAGTTTACAATTGGTGAAAGAGAAGCGTATTTTCCCAATATTGAGTTTGCCTACTCATGAGCCTTTTTATATAGATAGTAGGGTATTGGTAGATCGATTAGTAGCTTATCAAAAAGAGGGAGAATTAGTAGATGCAGTGGATTTACAGATTGCTTTAGCACGTATAGATAAAAATACAGAAGAAGCTGGATTAGCAATAGCTCAGCAACAACTAAAAGGGGAGTTATTAGCGATATTTGAGTTTTATTTAGGTAATGGCGAAGTAAAAGAAGAGTCTGCAGATTACTATGATGTATGGAGATTAGCGGCAGCGTTAAAGTACCCTCATCAACCTTTAGAAAGTTTGACGAATGAGCACTATACCAAAGAGCAACAAGAATACTGTGCGGGTTGGTTAGGAAACTGGGAAGTGATAGAAGAATCTCATACGTATAAGGATTGGGATCATAAAACGAAGACGCAGATAGATAAGGTATTTACGCATAAGAAACTGAAGTTTGAGCAGATACCGTATGATATTAATTTGTCTTTAATCTTTAGTCGTATTAATAAAGCGATGCCAAAGACAGAGGTAGGTGATCGTATGGGCTCTGCAAATCTAATGGGATTAATCATGTACCAGATTAGAGATACTAAAGTGAATTTAAACGAGTCTTTATTGGCTATTAATCCTAGACAGTTAGATCCTATTTACTTAGCTGTGGTAGAGAAATGCCTGCATTATGGTGGTAGTGCTACCTTCGAAGTGGCAGAGAAGAAATTACTACAAGGGATGTTCACGTATCTGTTGCAAATGAATAATGTGGTCTTCTCAGAGCAATTCTACTTGTTCTTTGGACTTGCATTGATATGTGATGATAAGGTAACGCGTGCTTTCGTAGCAGAGTATTGGATCAAAGAGGCACTTCGCCTAGATCAACAAAAAGTAGGTCATATCATCGGTAAAGTAGAGGCGAAAGAATATGTGACGATTAAGCGTCTGACCGATTCTATACAAGGGTTTATGATGAATGTGAGTGTGCAACATAACCAAGCATTGCAGTTATTCATAGAGAGTATTTTAGAGCAATTAGGAACTAGTCCTATTAAAGGTCTGAAGACTCTATTAGAACAGTATGGAGAGGTACTTCATACAAATAATGCTAAGGTGACTAATCTTGTGGTAAAAGCCTTGATAGAAGATTGGAGTAAGGTGAGTGCTACGAAGAAAATAGCAGTGACGCTACGAGGACAGTTCGCTTAATTACGAATTTCAAATTACGAATGACGAATTATTTGCCTTCGGCATAGGGGTATACACGGTACAGATTGCAAATCTGTGCCAACGCTGGTATTGTGTTTATAGTGACGAAAGGTATATTTACGCAATAAATATAAAGTAGAGACGTCAATATTTTGCGTGTCACGTTCTGTTGGCACACAACGTTCTGTACACGAAGTTGGGGGTGGTATACACGGCACAGATTACAAATCTGCGCCAACGCTGGTATTATGTCGAAAAGGTATATTTACGCAATAAATATAAAGTAGAGACGTCAATATTTTGCGTGTCACATTCTGTTGGCACACAATGGTTATGTACACGAATTCGGGGTGGATATACACGGCACGGATTGCAAATCTGCGCCAACGCAGTAGAGACGTCAATATTTTGCGTGTCATATTCTGTTGGCACGCAATGCTTATATACACGAAGTCGGGAGACTTCGCGTAGCAGTATATACGGCACAGATTGCAAATCTACGCCAACGCAATGTATCAAAAGGTATGTTTACGTAACAAATATAAAGTAGAGACGTCAATATTTTGCGTGTCACGTTCTGTTGGCACACAACGTTATGTACATAGCACAGATTACAAATCTGCGCCAACGCTGGTATTATGTCGAAAGGTATATTTACACAATAAATATAAAGTAGAGATGTCAATATTTTGAGTCTCAGTATAAAACGAATGATATGAGTCTAAGAAGTGAAATAGCTCCTCAAATGAAGGTAGCAGAAGAGCGTTATCCAATAGTGCTAAAAGCTGTATTAGGATATACTGACTTCTGTGATGAATATGGAGATGAGGACTTTATAGAGTATAAAAGAGTAGAGGGTGAGTTACATCAGCTGACTGGGAAAGATATGTCTAGGTATGACTTATGGGAGTATTGGGAAGGAGAAGGGGTAGAAGTGCTATCCTTTAGAATAGCATTACCTGAACCTTTAGTAGTAAAGGATATTAGCGGAGAAGAGATAACTGAGATAGTGACTATTCTCAAGGTATTTGATGTTTCTGAAGAGACAGAAGGCACTACTTTTGAACAACAGTTTAAGTGGTATTTAGATGATTATTATTACTCTTTTTTGAAGCTAAACTGCCCTAAGTATTCCCATAAACTCTTTATGCGTAATAAGAATAAGCAGGGAGAGTATTTTGAATATTCTATAGAAGAGACTGTAGATGAATTAATGAAGAAATAATAAAAGCCTCAAGCACTTGAGGCTTTGCTGTTTTATACCGTGAATATATCCGCATCATTAGGGATGATAACACGAGAAGATAAATTATGTTCTTCAAAGTAAGCTTTTAGCATATTTCTATTTTCCTGAAGAGGGCTAATTGCTTCTAGATGAACAATAGCTACTTGTTTAATAGGGTAGTAATCTAGCAGAGTTTTGATATCAGTACTATTCATAGTAACGTGTTCTCCTATGGCGAATTTGGCGGCACCTCCATTAATGACAATTCCTGTAGGTTGATAGTGGTCAATGGCTTGTTTCACTTCTTTGCACCAGATAGTGTCTCCCATTAGATAGACTATCTCTTGATTATGGATAAGAACAAAGCCACTGGCATTTCCCATTAGATGACCAATTTCACCTTCACCATGTATAGCTACTGTTCGATGGATGTGAATACCTTCAAATATTGTGCTGTCTGTTATACCTATAACATTATGGAATCCAAGTGTTTTAATTGGTTCAATATCTTCATTTTGACAGTAAATAAGCATATCTTTTGGTAATAAGGTTTGTGCGGTAGGATCCCAATGGTCAGGGTGGAGATGGGTTAATAGTACTGCATCAGTTTTGTGTATTAAAGCATTAAGTTCAGCCTCTGTAAAAGGTAGCTCAGTTAATGGATTAGCTCTAGTGTCATCTGTCCATGGAAATGGACCTAAGACCCCCTTAGAACCTAACATAGGATCTACTAAGATATTTTTATTATTAACATTAATATTTATTGTAGCGTTTCTAATTAGTTGTACTTTCATAATTTTGTATTATTTTAAATTTCTTAGTACAAAAGTACTTTAGGCTTATATTCTAATAAAGAAATGAACTTTTATGTGTATTGTTCACAAATTTGTAACCTATGAATTATGATGAGTTTGAGAGTTGCCCTCTTAATGTGTTTTTGAAGTTATTATCTGGTAAGTGGAAGCCCTTATTAATGTATCAATTCTTTGCTAATGGGGATATCCGTTTTACAGAATTGTGGCGTAATATGCCTCGTGTATCTAAGAAAGTGTTGTTAGAACAGTTAAAAGAAATGGAAGTGTCTGGAGTGGTTAAACGTACACAGATTAATACTTTTCCTCCTGAAGTGTTTTATGGTTTGACAGAATATGGGAAGTCAATGTTGCCTCTTATACAACACATAGAAGAATGGGTTAAATCTAAATAATAAAAGCCTCAATCACTTGAGGCTTTGTTATTTTATACGAATATGTTATTTTAGAAGAACTAAATTAACGACCATGACCATAGTTATACTTGAAGCACTAATGCAAGTAGGGGTATTGCTCCCTTTTATGATCTTGTTTATGAAAGACAGGAGCAAAAAAGATTTTATGCGCATTGGGATCTTTTGTTTTGTATTTGTGCTTTATAGTTGTGCATTGATGTTAGTACAGATATCTGAAAGCTTTCGTATTATCAATGGCAGTTGGAATTGGAGTGGGAAGGTCTATGGTATTATATGGGGAGTGGTTTGTTATTTTGCTTTTCGCTCTTACTTTAAAGAACACAATTTCTTTACGCTGAAGCAATCACCTGGTAGTCAAAAGGGAGTCTGGCTAGCGACTGTAGGTATTACCTTATTGGCTGTAGTAGCTTGGTGGTTTGCTGGTAGTGGAGGGGAGTGGAATATAGAGACTTTAGCCTTTCAACTTACGATGCCAGGCATAGATGAAGAGATTATGTTTAGAGGGGTGTTGATGGGGTTATTGTTATCTTCTTTGAGAATGAAGGTTAGGTATTTAGGTAATCCTAGTAACTTGATTATAGCTGTATTATTTGGTTTTGTTCATGCTTTTACACTTTCTGAAGAGTATATAGTGTCTTTTGATACGGTTTACTTTATACAGACTGCTTTTGCAGGGTATATTTATGGATGGATAGCTATCAAGAGTAGAAGTGTGCTGTTTCCTATACTAGCACATAATGGGAGTAATTTTTTTGGGACGTTGACGATGATGATAAAATAGGCATGGCTTGTTAATTAAGAATTTAAAATTAAGAATTAAGAATTGTTTGCCTTCGGCATGGGGTGTATATACGGGCACAGATTGCAAATCTGTGCCAACGCTGGTATTGTGGTTGCTGTGACGTGATATTCTGTGTGGATATACACGGCACAGATTACAAATCTGCGCCAACGATGGTATTGTGGTTGCTGTGACGTGATATTCTGTGTGGATATACATGGCACGGATTGCAAATCCGAGCCAACGCAGTAGAGACGTCAATATTTTGCTTGTCACATTCTGTTGGCACACAATGCTTATATACACGAAGTCGGGAGACTTCGCGTAGCGTTATATACGGGTACAGATTACAAATCTGTGTCAACACAAGTATTCTCTTAAAATATTTTATAGTTTAGAGATAGTGATACAGTTCTTAGACCTTGAGGGTTAACTGTGGCGTTACCTGTGAAGTGTTTTTTATTCGTAAGGTTGTCTATTTTTAATATTGCATTGAATTTTTTCCAATCATAACCGATGGCAGCGTTGTAGATCGTGTAGCTTGGTAATGTGAGTACTCCTAGGGTAGAGCGGTTGATCGCTTTTTGTTCGCTTACTGAGTTTATTCCTATTCCGAAGCTTACGTTTCTGAATGCGCCTGATTGTAATTTATAGTTGGTCCATAGGTGAAATAGATTAGCTGGTCCTGCTTCTTCTGGTCTAAGACCGAGGTTGCCATCAGAAGGTAGGGATTTGGTTACTGCATTATAGTTATGACTAAATCCTGTAATGATATCCCATCCAAGAAGTGGTGTTCCTGTCAAACTAAGTTCTATTCCTTCACTTTTTACTTTTCCTCCTTGTGTAAAACTGTTTAGAGAATTTAGATCTGTCATTAGTTTATTCGTAACCTTGATGTGGTAGTAGCTTATTGTTGCGGATAATTTATCTCCTAATAGATTTGTTTTGACACCTATTTCGAATTGGTTCGCTTGTTCTGGATCAAAAGGTTGAATGGTTTTATTGGTTCCGTCTGGATCAGAGATAATAGCAGGGTCTAGAAATACAAAGCCATTTAGATAGTTAGCAAAAAGTGCTAGTTTATTTTGGATAGGTTGATAGACTAATCCAAATTTAGGAGAGAGTGTAGTCTGACTCGTCTTTTGATTATTTACCGCTGAAGTACTTCCTTCTAGATAGTCAAATCTTAAACTTGCCATGAATGAGAAGTTAGGAAGGATATTAGTTATATTGGATACATAAGAGCTAAAGGTCTGCGTCTTCGCTTTGTTATGTATATAATTACTACTGGATAAAGTAGTTTCAATAGCATTTTTAGATAAATCCCCTGTGTCAGACTGATTGGCTAAGGAAATAATACCATGCTCTATATAATCACCATCTATACTAGAAAACTCTTTAGATAAATAGTCTAATCCGATTAGTATTGTGTTGTTTAATGAGCCAATGTTATACTTACCTGTTATATTCTGTTGGATACTAAATATGTTGGTTTTTGAGTCTATTTTAGAGATGTAACGGACAAAGTCGTCTGTGGTACCGATGTCTTCAAAAAGTATATCATATCCCTTGCTTTGGGTGTTGTTTTTATTGATAATGGTATTGGATGTCCAGTGGTCATTGATTTTATATTCTAATTTGGCTTGTGCTGTAAATGTTGGGTTTTTTAAGGTTAATTCGTTACTAGTGTATGCTTTTTTGTAATTAGCCTCAAATAGGTCTAATGATTCAAAGCTCACGGGCATATATCTAGAGATAAAAAACATAGGGGCATGAGCTCCTTCATTAATTTTATACTGAAAGTCAACGTATAGTTTTAGTTTTTCATTAATATTATATTGGACAGATGGGGCTACGAAAAAAGACTCTTTATAACCAGCATCTTGAAAAGTGTGCTGCTTGTGATATGCTGTGTTTAAACGTATAAAAAGCTTCTTATGGATAGGGGTATTGATGTCTAACGATACTCGATTAAGGTTGTTTGACCCACCGATATAGTTCACTTCACCCCCTAATTGTTCATAAGGTTTTTTGGTTATCACATTGATTAATCCTCCATAGGAGATTACATTTCCTCCATAGAGTGTTCCGTTAGGACCTTTGACTACTTCGACTTGTTCAATATTAGCGATATCTAATGTACTATTAGTAAAGCTAGGCATACCATTGAGTAAGTTTGGTTGGAATGCAAAGCCTCTCATTGTATAATATTCTCCTCCTGTGACTCCTACACCTGTTGATTCCCATACTCGTACTAGCCCGGTAGCATTCTGTAAGACATCTTTTATGTTAGTCATTACTTGATTCTTCATAGTTTGATGAAGGATGATATCGGCAGACTGTGGATTCTCAATATAAGTTAGGGGTATTTTAGAAGAATAACCTTTTTGCTGTTGAGTAGTGGTGATTACTACTTCGTTTATTTTTTGATTGGTTATAGTGTCATTTGATTGAGCAAATAGAGGCGCATAACAGCATACAGATGCTATTAAAAAAAGGTGTTTCATTATTCTAAGTGTCGTGTTGTTATGTTATCGCAAATATAGAATATTAAACTACCTAATAATAGTGTGAAGTCTTGATTTTACGATAGTTTATGAGTGGTGTTCGCTTTTAAAACTATTTTAGACAGAGCTTTTATTAATAAGTATAAAAAGAATAGTTTTGTCAATTGTATTTCCTTTTAGAACTATACTTAGTGTGTAGGTTCTTTTAATAATAAATATAGACCATTAAGACTATTAAATACATACTATGACTAAACACGTTAAGGCTACAATAATTGGTTTTTGTGCTATACTACTATGGAGTTCTATTGTAGGACTTATTAAGGAAGTGAGCTATTCATTTGGCTCTACAGGTGGTGCAGCGATGATTTATACTGTAGCAAGTGTGTTTCTGTTGTGTACTACGAAATGGGTACCGCTGTCTAAGTTTCCTCGTCGATACTTAGTTTATGGTGCTATTTTGATGGTTGCTTATGAGTTATGTCTAGCGTTGTCTATAGGTTATTCTACTAGTAGTAAGCAAGCGATAGAAATAGGAATGGTTAATTATCTGTGGCCAACTTTTACTATGATAGCGACTGTTCTTTTTACTTCAAAAAAGGCGAATTGGTTAATCATTCCTGGTGTTGTAGCTTCATTAATAGGCATTATTTGGGTTTTAGGGGGAGAAGAGGGGGTTAATTTATCTGAGATGCTCGTAAATATTAAGGCTAACCCACTGAGTTATGGATTAGCTTTTTTAGGAGCTATTCTATGGTCAGCATATTGTGTAGTTACTGTTCGTTCAGCGAATGGAGTGAATGGAATAACGTTTTTCTTTATGTTGGTAGCGTTAGTATTGTGGATGAAATATTTTATTATGGAAGAGCAGGTAGAAATGCTCTTTACGCTATCTTCTATTGTCTATTTATTATTAGCTGCTTTTGCTATGGGATTTGGTTATGCAGCATGGAATGTTGGGATTTTAGAAGGCAATGTAACGATATTAACTGGGGCATCTTATTTTATACCAGTATTATCATCAGCTCTTTCTTCAGTATTGTTAGCGACTCCACTGGGAATATCTTTTTGGCAAGGGACGGTCATGGTGTGTATTGGTTCAATATTGTGTTGGTTCTCAACAAAAAAAGTAGAGACAATTAGTGGAGAGAAATAAGTAAACAATTGCTAGATAGTTATAAACTGAATTTAAAACTCTAATTTTGTCATTAGAAGATAATGTGAATAGGTATTATGGAAAAAGAAAGTAAAGTGAATGTTGTTCTTTTTGATCAGGCAGTTGAGCTGTTAAGCAAAGAGCATGAACTAATCAAATGGCCGTTAACAAAGACAGCAGAAGGTAATTTTATCAAAAACTTCGGTGAAGAGATAGGAGTTTTCTTTATCCGTCATTCATATCGCTCAGGGTGGCGTTTTGGTATCAATACTTTTGATCAGGTATTTCATTTACATAAAGAAAACTTCAAAGTATATAATAGAGAAATCTATAAACAAGGGTACTATATTATAGGTACAGGGCTTCACGAGGATTTGATTGTTCTTAATTTGAATACAGATACAGTAGGATATGTTAGTTCTGATGCGTTCTATAGAGGAGAAGTTGAGGTAGATATTAATGTATTGTTTAAAGATACAGGGTTAGATATAGGGACGTTTTATTATCGATCTATAACTGAGCAGGAGACGTTTTATAGTTGTGCAGAGGATGTAAGGTAGATTGTTTGTAATATGAAATTGTTTGAAATAGAAGAAGTAAGTGTGTTTCTAGAGAAGAAATTTGCTGATGTTGATAAAGATATTATCTCAGAACTATTATTAATACCTTATAAAGGAAGTAAAGAAGAAGTTTTAAGGTTAAAAGAGTACTTAAATATTACTATTTTGCCAGAAGAGTTTGAAGATTTTATAATGAGATATAATTTAGGAAACTTAACCTTGGCTAATATACAATTTGGTAGTGGAGGAAATTATATTAATAGGTTAATAAACCTCAATAATAAAGATAACTATTGGTATCAAGATTGTTTAAGTATAGATGCTATGGTTGTTGGTTTGGGAGATCCTTATACTATACTTCTATCTTTAAAAGAGGGAGTTGTTTATGTTGTCTCTTCTGAAATATCTTTTGATGATAAAGTTATAGTAGCCCCTTCATTTGATAGTTTTATTCAAGGGTTAGGTACTTCAATATATGCTAAAGCAAGTGGTAGAGAAGAGTCTTTTTTATCTTTAATAGAAAATAAATTTGGTGTTAATACACGTTTTTTTTGGGAAGAAATATTTTATTAAAGCTTTTACATAGAGATTATAAATTTAGTAATTGTCTTAATTATACTAATAGATGTTCTAATAGTACAAATAGATAAATAATCTTCATTTTATCTTGTTAATACTATACTGTTTTGGGGTGTTTTGGTATAAAAAAACTTTTGTAGCTCAATGATTTATTTATCTTTGAAGCCAACAAATTAACTAACCAAACATGATAAATATAAAAGCATTATTAGTAATGGGTATGTTGCTACTAGGCGTATCTGGTATTAGCCAAACGAATAGTAAGCCTCTTACATTCGGAACAACAGATCAACTACATTCTACTATCCTAAGTGAGGATAGAACGATTAATATCGTTTTGCCATCTGATTATAATGCGAATGATACTATTAAGTATCCTGTCGTGTATATCTTAGATGGAGGAGTAGAAGAGGATTTTATACATCTGGCAGGGTTAGTGCGTTTTAACTCACTACCTTGGATAGCTCGTTTTCCTAATTCTATTATCGTAGGGATAGAGACGATCAACCGTAGAAAGGATATGACTTTTGCAGTAGATAATCTAAACTTCGTAGAGAAAGCAGGTTTTAGTAAAGATATGTTCCCGGAGTACGGTAGAGCTGAGGCTTATACAGCATTTTTAGAGTCTGAGTTGATTCCTTATATAGAGAAGAATTATAAAGGGAGTAGTACTCGTACTGTAATAGGGGAGTCGCTAGCGGGGTTGTATTCTACGTATGTATTAGAATATCATCCTTATCTATTTACAAACTATATTATTATTAGCCCTAGTCTATGGTGGGGAGATGAGAAGTTATTAGACAAGACACATACATGTCTGATAGAGAAGATAAAACAACCTGTGAATGTGTATGTAGGGGTGCCTAATAAAGAAGAGGATGTGAAGATGTATGAGTATGGGGAACAACTATACAAGACACTTCAAAAGAACAAGAATATCAAATCTCACTTTGACTATCTACCTGAGGAAATACACTCAACAGTGATCCATCAAGCGGTGAATAACGCATTTCAAAAGTTGTATCCAAGTACATATTTCTCTAAGTAAGAGAATATAAATAGACTAAAGCTACTCGATTAGGGTAGCTTTTTTTTATAGGATATTGTGTTGAAATACTTATCTTTAGTTTTTGTAAATGATAGTAATTATGGTGAGATATTGTTTTTTAGTTTTATTTGTGTTGGTGGCGTCTGGCAATAGTATGGCTCAGAGTTACGACAAAGTATATATAGAAAAAAAGGATGTAGATGTAAACAATACTATCTATAAGGTGGGACGTACTTTTTATTATTCTTATAAGATTCAAAACAAGGAAGGAGATAGTTTATTTATAGATGCAGAGGACGCAGAGAGATTGACTTCTGTTAAAGATGAGGCACTGCCTGATCAGTTTAAAATGGAGGTTATAGCTCCTGAAAAGGGTAAAAGAACGAATAAAAGACAGACTGAAATAAGATATAGCTTTGAACCTATGACTGATTTTAGATCTTCAACAGGATTGGTAGAGAATGAACAGAATGTATGGTTACACCCAATGCGTTCCCATTTCTTTAAAGCATTAGAGACAGCTCCATTTCCTTATGTTCACTTAGGTAAGTCTGTAGGTTATACTTGGTCAGATCAGATGATTATAGGTGATTCTTGGTCTAATCCAGTGTGGGGAGAATGGAAAGGAAAGCTCTTGTTAGACTATACCTACAGGATAGAAAAACAAGAGATGGTTTCTACAGCTTTAGGAGATTTGTCTTGTCTTAAGGTGGTTTCTACAGCTAAGTCTACTTTAGGGGAAACAGAGTTAGTGTCTTGTTTTTCTGAACAATATGGATTTGTGAAGATAGAGTATAAGTTGCTAACTGGACTAAAAATAGTAATAGACTTAGTAAAAGTAGATGGCTTCTAATGGGATAATAGAGCGTATATCAAGTAGGTTTTCTCTATTTTTGTAAATAAAAAAGATGAGTAATGCTGATCAGATACACGACTATACTATAAAAGATATCCTTCGATTATTAGATCAGGAGTATCAGGATAGTGGTATCTATGTAGATGTACAGACTTCTTTTACAGATAATCCTTTAAAATATCCTTATCGCAATGAGAATTATACTTTGCTCTTTGTGACTCAAGGAATGATCACCGTACAGGTAAATCTGATAGAGTATCGATTAGAACCTGGTACCATAACGATTATTCCTCCACAGATGGTTATTCTGTTTAAGGAGTTTAGTCAAGATATTAACTTTATTGCTATTAGTTTTGATCGGGCTTTTGCGATAGAGAATACACATACCCAAAATGAGAAGAGTACTTTCGTCTTACTAACGCCGAATACAGTAACTAAATTAATGCTGAATCAAGAGCAACAAACTTCTTTATTAAGTCTGTGTACTTTACTCAATCATAAGAATACCCAAAAAGGGAAGTCTGCTAATCAAAAAGAAGCTATTAAGCATTTATTTGCTTTGTTTTTATTGGAATTAGTAGATGCGAGTCATTATAATTATAAGGAATTAAAGAGTAATTTGTCTCGAAAGGAAAGCCTTACTATTCAGTTTCTAGAGCTTCTTCAGCTTCATTTTAAATCAGAGAAATTGGTTCGTTTTTATGCTGATAGACTTTGTGTTTCTGAAAGCTATTTAGCTAAGGTGATAAAGGAGATTACGGCTAAGACTATTGGGGAGTTAATAGATGATGCTGTAATAGTTGAGGCACAGTTACTTTTGGCTAACTCGACATTGAGTATATCAGAGATAGCAGAATCACTTCATTTTAATACTACTTCATTCTTTGGTAAGTTTTTTAAACGAAAAGTAGGTTGTTCTCCTCGAGAATATCGAAAAAGAATTTGATTATAGGATATAATAAGAGTGAATTAGAACAGTTTTGGATGGTAGATGTTCTTTTTTAATCCTTCAGATTGTTTAAACTTTGCCCTGTTTATATAACATAGTAACGTTTATTGATAAAACAAACTGAAATGAGTAAGCATTATATCACTTGTCAAAAGTGTAAAACAGAGAATGTCAATAGTGATTATTGTACGAATTGTGGAGAGATAATCAATGTGGTTTTACGCCGTCAAATGGAACAACAAAGAGTTGTCAATGAAAGAATACAAAAAGAAGTAAATAGAGAACTAACTAGTTTTGAGAAATTTACTCGTAGAATGCTCAAGCACCCCAATCCTTTTATCAGAGTGCCAGCTATGATAGTCAATGCTATATGGGTGGTAGGGGTATCTATCATGGCTGGGATAGCTTATCTTATTGGATTTATAGCAGCATAGTAGGTCGTTTAGTTTTTAAAAATTAGAATGAGAGGAGCTGTTACAACTTGTAATCGTTCCTCTTTTATACTTGTATGAAGAAAACACTTTTCTATATAGCCCTTTGTATTTCTGTTGTTATCTATGTTTTGCAGAAATCTCATATTGCTTTACCTGCTTGGGTTAACAATTATGTCAATGATTTTCTGACTCTACCGTTGGCATTGAGTATCTGTCAATACATATTGAGGAAGTTAAAGAAGCAGGCAGATCTTCTATTACCTCTATCGCTTATCCTTTTTGTGGTTTTATATTATAGTGTTTACTTTGAGTGGTATTTACCTCAGCACAATCCTCGTTATACGGGAGATTGGTTAGATTGCTTGATGTATTTTAGTGGAGCAGGTGTATTTTATCTTCTTAATAATACTGTTTTATTCCGCTTTCGAGAAGAAAATCGCTATAAATAGCTAGCTATTATATGGGGATATTTTTTTACTTTGTATAAGTAATAGTTGGGATAAATCCCTAAACATTGATACTTGTAAAATCGTCAGTATGTTTTATTATCTCAATCCATTAGTGACCATTATTTTAGTCTTAGTAGTTCAAATATTAGGGTATTTAATCTTCTATAAAAAGGGAATTAAGAGGTAGAGATATGCATTATCTGCTCTTATTTTTTTCTTATTCCTGATTGTTTTTCCTTCTGTATTTGTCTCAAAATTATACCCAATAGATGAGTTCTCTGGCTCTAGATGTGGTATGGTTGACCTAGGTGTATACCTGTCTTTTTGGTTTATAGGGATAGGAGGAATGCTAGTAATTCATCTGTTATTTTGGGCTTCAAATAAGTTTTTTTGTACTAATAAGGACTAGAAAATACGCCAAACCAACCTTTCTTTTAACTAGCTTTAATTGTGTTAGTTATCTTTTTATATATTTAGTTGTATTCTGTATTTTGCTTATTTACAGTGTTTTGTGTAAGTGCGTTGTTTTGATTATGGAATGACTACTCTTACTGTATTTAGAGCATTTTAAAGCCTTCTAATGAAATATTTTCATTATTACACTTCCTAATAACTCTTGTGAGGTGTGGTTCTTTTAGTGTTCTTTATAATACTTTTTACTGTTTTGTTAATCGTTTTGAGAAGTAAAATGAGGTGTTTTGAACCTCATTTAATACTATAATAGCTGTCTTAGTATGGCTTTTTAATACAATCACACTTCTTTTTTTGCGCCTCCTTTATATTTTAAATAACCCTTTTTTGGTAGAGTAGATAGAGGTGCTTTACCCTTTTTTGTGCTTCTATTTGGCAGAAGTATAGTTGTGGTATAATTCCTTTTTAACCTCTGTTTACTTTATCAATTAGGAGAGGTCTAGTCATTTTATCAAGTTGAGTATTATTGTTTTTTGTCATTCTGTATTTCTCTGCTTAAGTCTTAATAAGGTATTTGTATCATGAGTCTTTTTTACAATATAGCTAATTCTTGTTTTATGTGTCTTGTTGTTTTGTTTTTTAGTGTAATAAAGACATATTGTTTTATGTCGGTGCTGTTTTTATCAATAAATTATTCTGTTGAAATTGTTATTGATGATTTGTGTTGCCCCTTTAGTGTTTGTGTAAAATAGAATATATATAATTTGTTTTGTTGTGTAAATTATAACTATTCTATTTGATGTATTGGATGTTTTTTTATTGTATAAGGTGGCTAGTTAAGGTGAGTTTAAGCTTTTTAATCAGGTAGTTTCTTTGAGGTATTAATTTTATGTGCTGGTAATTTGGTTGATTTGACTTACTTTTTTAAAGATTGTTATTTTCTTTTATTACGGTAAAAAGTACTTTTATGTTGCTAGATCTGTTGCGTACGAATTGTAGTTCTTTTTATTTGATGAGCTTTAGTGATAAGCAATAAAGAAGAAGGGAAAGTATGTGTTTTTTTAATACATATATATAAGAGAAGAGTGGGAGATCGTGTCTGGTAGTTTTGTAAAAAAAGGGTGTTTTTGTGTTCTTATACCAATGCTTTTTTGTGTTAGATAAGGAGGTGTTTTGTATTCTATTTAAGAAGGGTTGGGCGATTTTGTATATTAAGTTATGTTGATTATATAAAGTTTTACTTTAAGTGTTGTTTAGCTCAAGTGAAGCTTGATGTGTTTTAGGGGAGTGGCAAATGTCTTGTTTTTGGGATAAAGATTTTTTGTCAAAATGGCAGTCTTTTTAGGAGATATTTTAATGTCATTTTTACTTGTTAAAAATGCTATTTTTAAAGTGAAAATATTTTTTGTTTGAATAAGTATGTATTTAAAGTAATATGATTTAAAACTTTATATGATTCTTGTAAGTTCCTGAATATTAATAATTACTATTTTATTTATTTGTTTTGTTTGTTTTTGTGTTTGATATTGTTGTTGTGATTACTATATTTGCAACAACAATATTTAAGTTATGAGTAGTGTAGAGAAGAGTTTTAGGGACTTTGAGAAGGTCTCAAAAGTATGGAAAAAAGCATTAGAAACATATTCTGAAGTGGAAATTTCTAAAAATGGATCAGCAGATCATTGGTCTTTAGGACAGATTTATTTACATCTAATTAATTCTACATTGTATTTTCATGGCAAGCAAATTGAGTGTTGTGTGAAGGCAAAAAACAACTGTAATAAGAGAAAGAATTTTAAGGGATTTATGGTCTATACTATATTAGGTAAATTTCCTCCTGTGAAGATAAAAGTACCTGCTTCGGATGAGTATACTCCTATCACTCCAGTTAGTAAAAAAGAAATTGAACTGGGGTTGCAGAAGGTTGACGAAATGATGTGTGTTTGGAAAGAATTATTAAAAAATGATTTGGGAGGAAAAACACCACATCCCGGCTTTGATTATTTAAACGCTAGTGAGTGGTTTAGATTAATACCGATGCATTGGGCGCATCACTTAAGACAAAAATCAGATAGAGATAATGAATAGATTTGGTAACTTATGTGTTTAATACAAGTGTTTTTTAAAATTGTAATAATTATTAATTATATTGTAATCTATGACTGATCAAATAAGTTTTCCGTTTAGTACTCCAGAGGAAAGTTCAGGATATTTGTTATGGCAAGTAACGATGTTATGGCAAAGAGCTATGAAGAGAGAATTGGATAAATTAGACATTACACATACACAGTTTGTTTTGATGTCTGCTTTGGGATGGTTGTCAAAAGAGGAGAGTAATGTTACACAAATAGATATTGCTAATCACAGTAATACGGATCGTATGATGGTGTCAAAAGTACTTCGAACCCTCGAAGAGAAGAAGGTAATTAAGCGTAAAGATCACCCTGTGGATACACGTGCAAAAGTGATTACTTTAACTCCGAGTGGAGTGGAACTTTTACAAAAAGCATTGAAGGTTGTGGAGGAAGTTGACAATACTTTTTTTAATGTATTGGGACCCTATCGTCCTATTGTTGATCTTAATTTGAAATTATTGTTTGAGAATCACAATCATTCAGAGAGTACTTCGACGAACGATGAGAAGTAACGTTTCTTAGGCGTGGTTTTTTGTTTAATTCAAAATAACTTGTTTTAAGAGCTTGTTTTTGTTTGAATGAACGAATATTTGATAAATGTGTAAAGTGTTTTAAAACACCTTTTAAAATGCGTTATGAAGTATGTGGGTTGCTTGTTTTGAATTGAGTTTTAGAAGACAATTGTGTAAAACAAAAAAGCCAAGGATAAGATTTCTTGGCTTTTTTGTTGTTAGAAGTAACATGAGTTGTAGTTTAATTATCTAACTTCTATTGTAGTTTCTTTATCTAGGCGATTTTTAGGAGTTACAGATGGTTGGTTAGTATCTTCAGAATTTCTGTATCCTATTGCTACAGCAAAAACACTTTTGTAAACTCCATCTTCATTGATAATCTTATCAAACTCTAGGGTATTAATACCCTCCATTGGTGTTGCATCAATTCCCATTGTACCACAAGCTGCTAAGAAGAATCCTAATGAAATATATACTTGATTTTTTAACCAAGCTGTAACCTCTTCTTCCGATTTAGGTTTTAGAAAATTATTGTAATACATTTTAGAACCTTCAGCTGCATTTTCTAAACGCAATTTCTCAAAGTATTCTTTTGTACTTAGTACATTGAACACAATTAAGTGACTAGCATCTTCTATCTTTGTTTGATTAAAAGCTGAGTTACTTGCTAATAGATTTTTTACTTCTGTGCTTTCAACAATAGTAAATTTCCATGGTTGGCTATTAATCGATGAAGGACTTAGTTGTAGTATATCTTTTAATTGTTCTATTTTGTCACCACTTATTTTTTTAGTAGAATCATATTTTTTAGTCGTGTATCTACTTTTAGCAATTTCTAAAAAGCTCATTTTTCTAATATTAAATTAAACTATCATTTTTATAGTTGCAAACTTAAGTATAGTGATTTATATTTGCAATAACGGTCAAAAAGTATAGTAACTGATGTATAGTATAGACGATAAAGATTATCCTTGTAGTACGAGTGTGACGATGAGGTTTATAGGAGGTAAATGGAAAGCTGCAATTATAAAGTACCTTGCCGAAAAAAAGAGATACAGTGAGCTTAGAAAAGATTTGGTCAATATCACAGAGCGTACTTTGAGTTTACAACTTAAGGAGTTAGAAGCAGATGGTATTGTCATTAGAACAGTGTATACTAGTAAGCCTCCTCTAAGAGTAGAGTATGAATTGTCTGATTTTGGAAGAACATTGCTTCCTCTTATCCAGACTATTTCTGATTTTGGAAAAGAGATTATCAAGAATAATGACAAGGTGCACGTGGTGAGTCCACCTCCTTGTTCCCTAGAATAACTTAGAAAGGATATTACAGAGATGTAGTATCTTTTTTTTGATTCTGTGTTTAGGGAAAAGGAATAAGTGTTATTTTAGTTGTTTAAAAATGAATTGGTTATGGAGGAAGTGAAAGAACCTTTTGTGTTTAAAGGATACCAATATGAGGATTTAGACTATGCCATTGAAAACTTTGTGAATGAATATGACTTGCCTTTAGATCCTCAGAAACTTGCGGAAGTAAGGAATGTGGCTGAGATATTAGATTTAATAGTTAGCTATTTTAAGCAAGAGAAGAGAGAGGATTGTACTTCTCAACAAGCTTTTTATAAACTAAGAACAATTCTTCACAAGTATACAAACGAGTCTGATATAAAACCGAATACTCGATTAGAAGAATTATTTCCTAAACAGAATCGCATTGAGAATATCAAAAGGGTAGAAGAAGATTTAGGTTTTAAATTAAAGGTATTTAAACCCAAGGAATACAAAGTTTTAATGTTGTGGTTGTTCTTTTTTGTTTTAGTCATTTTTGCTTTTTTTCAACAATTTCTTCTTGTGACATTAGGTATTGTGGTATTATATTTTTTAAGAGGAATTATATTTGAGAATGGAGAAGAGTTTAAAGTTGATACAGTAGGTGAGTTGGTCAAACTAATGGTTGAGAAAAACTATTTTAAGAGTAGAAGAGATCCTAATACAATGAATGAAAAGGAGCTTAGAGAAATGATTGCTAAGTATTTTGCAGATTGTTTAGGTTTAGAAAGGGAAGAGTTCTTAAATGCTAAGTTTGGATAAAATAAAGATATAGATTATGAAGAAATATTACATACCTGGAATGATCAGTATCATACTACTGCCACTTATGTGTATGTGGTATTTTAGTTATACTAATTCGTATAAGGCTTATAGTGCTATAGTTGTTCGTATGGGAGAGGGTATTGGTGCATGTACTTTTGATGGAAATATTCCTATTGAAAAAATGACTTTTGTTGATTTTAGTTTAAATGGAAATATTGAAAATGATGCTTCAACTGTCAATAAAATAGTAAATGAAATAGACAAAATAGCACAGAATGAAGATTATGATAGTGGAGTTAATATTTTGCTAGGAGAAAAAATGGAGTATGCTAGTTATATTCGTATACTAGAAACGCTTTACCTGAAAGGAGGAATGTATATAGTGCTTGATGATAAGATAATTTGTGTACATGATAAATATTATAATGAAAATATTAATATGCTAGATGATATCATAATTGTTGACTCTATTACAAACGAGCCGTTATTTCCTGAGTTGAAACGCAATCGTACAATGGAGTTTTATGAACAAATGGGTAATAAGAAATACTTGATTCTAGGTAGTTTCTTATTATTAGTCGTTTTTACTTTTAGAGATTATATCCCAATTAAAAAGCATAGAGAGAAAAAATAACAAAGTCGAGTATCATTAGATATTCGACTTTTTTGTTTCTTACTACTCAGCGTCCCGTTCCCTGATTCTCCTATATCCACTACTCTTAAAGAAATGTGAATGCCTATTTTATGGTAGTATAGTCAAGATTTGTGCTATTCTTGATGGAGAAGTGTTTTTACATTTGTACCGTTAATAAAGGGGGCGTGGCTAGTATGTGATTGGTTTTGATTTATTAACAACAGCAATTCTTAGAAATACCACTTTAAAGTATTTTGTAAAGAAAAGTGAAATTAGTGTCTATTCAAACCGAAAAGAATAGTACTGACCTAATCAGCGAGAATCCACACTAATCAAAAAACAGTTTAACTGTAAAGAATTACTTCAAGTTTCACAGTTAAACAAAAAAGGGTCTAAAAATTGTAGATACCTTTTTATCTGTTATAGTAGAGTATATATAGAATTAAAATGTAAAGCGATGCATGAATTGTCAATCGTGAAAGATATCTTTTCTACACTAGAAGAGCACTATGAGGCTAAAGTAGAAGATATTCAGAAAATACAGGTCACAGCAGGGTTGTTATCTAATGTACAGCCTGTGCTGATACAGAACGCCTTTGATGCCTTTATCATCGATAATGAGGTCTATAGAGACATGGAGTTAGAGGTGGTGGTCAATGATATCATAGCGCATTGTCACAGTTGTGATAAAGAATTTAAGGTAGAGTATCACCGATTTGTTTGCCCATGTGGTACTCCGTCAGCTGATATTGTACAAGGCAACGAATTATATATTTCAAAAGTAATATTTAAACAATCATTATAAATCATTATTTATGGCATCGAATCCAAAAAGTTTAGGAAATCGCGTAGGTTCATTACAATGTGATAATACCACATTACACTTGTTAAAAGCAAATGACTTTGTAGCTAATGCTATTAGAGAACGCTTAAAGAATGTTTGTGTTATTAATGTTTGTTCTTCTCCTGGTTCTGGTAAGACGACTTTAATGCAAGAAACAGGTAAACGTCTAGGAAAAGACTTAAACATATCAGTATTAGTAGGAGATCCAGAGACTGATAGAGATGCTGTTCGTATGAAAGAAGTGGGGTTAAATGCACTTCAGATCGTAACAGGAGGAATGTGTCATATTGAAGCACAGATGATTCTTCAAGCTTTAGATCATATTGACTTAGAAGGAACGGATTTATTATTCATAGAGAATGTAGGGAACTTATTATGTCCATCTGCTTTTGATTTAGGAGAAGACTATAGAGTTACTTTATTAGCGACTACAGAAGGAGATGACAAGCCTAAGAAATACCCTCGTATGTTTTTGACTAGTGAATTAATGTTAGTGTCTAAAGCCGACTTACTTCCTTATGTTCCTTTTACAGTAGAGAATGTAACGAAAGATGCTAGAGAGGTTAACCCAAATATCGAAGTATTGACAATCAGTACAACGAATGGAGAGGGGATAGACGAGTGGTGCGAATGGTTAAAAGAACGTGTAAAAGCTAAAAAAGCAAACGCAGCAGAGTAACTCACTTATGCAACAAACAATTTATATAGATGATATTCAACCTCGTGAACGAATTGTTGAGGGAATAGATGTGTTTGAAATCGAATGGTTCGAAACACAAAAGCATCTATTTCATCGATTGACTACTAACGGGGTTGAACTACATCTACTGAAGGAGAATAGGGACTGGCAACACGCTGATGCATTGTATTGTCAAGGAGAATTAATAGCTCAACTAGTTGTTAAACCAACTTTAGCAATACAGTTTAAATCGGATAATGGGCAAGAGGTAGCAGATTTCTCTTTTTATATAGGCAATAGACATTTACCTGTATTTATAGAAGGCGATAACAGCTTCTTAGTGCCTTATGATGGTAATCTATATGAACAATTGGCAAACAAGTTTGCAAATAATATTGTCTTAGAGAAGAGACAGTTGTTCACACAACATTTGCTTAAAAAGAAATACAGTAAATAGGGAACTGAAAACTGAAAACAGGAAACAGAAGCCTGATAGTACTGTAAACCGTAAACTGTAGACCGTTAACTGTAAGCTGTTAACTGTAAACCGCAACTCAGTTGTCGCAGATTTGCAATCTGTGACGAGTAAATTCTAAGAATTATGAAATTAAGATATTTATTAACTGTATTGTTTTCACTTGTATTATTACAATCGTGCAAACAAAGTACAGAATCAACACAATCTACAGAACCTACCTCAACAGAGCTTGTAGCTATAGACAGTCGTGGTAAAGAGGTTCGTCTATCTAAGCCTGCTACTAGAGTAGTGGCTTTATACGAGGCTCTGGTAGATGATGTATTTATGTTAGATGCACAAGAGAAGTTAGTGGGGATCCCTCAACAAATTTATTTGAATGAAGATACTTTCTCTTTTCTATCTACTTTAGATAGTCGCATGGCTAAGAAAGAGATTGCCACACCTACTTTCGGTGGAGGGTCTTCTAATGTAGAAGCGATTATAGGACTTCAGCCAGACTTAGTCATCACTTTTGATCAAGATGCAGAAGCTGTAGCTCAACTAGAAGATTTAGGTATCGCTGTGTTTACCATTGCGAGTGAAGATCAAAAAGGAATTATCAGTGAACTTAAGGGAATAGGAACACTACTGGGGAAAGCTGATCGTGCTACTAAAATCACAGATTATATAGAAAAAGAAGTAGTAGAAATGGAAGCTTCTAAGGTAGAAAGTCCTAAAAAAGTATATTACGCTTGGTCTAAAGGACGAGTGCTTTCTACTTCGGGTAAAGGTACTTTAATGGATATGGCGATTACATTATCAGGTGCTATTAATGCATGCCCTTTAGAGATGCAAGCTCCTAATGTAGGAGCGGAGATGCTGTACAAATGGAATCCTGATATCATCCTTCTGTGGAACTCTAATGAGCGCGATGTATATGGGTTAAGCGAATTAGCTAATCTACCTGCAGTAGTAAATAAACAAGTAAAGGTCATGAAACCTTCATTCTTATACGATCCTCACACAGTGAAGTTTTTATTATTTGCCAAACAAGTTCGTCAATGGAGTTACCCTGAGTACACAGAAGATGCACTAAGAGCAGAGATAGATGAAGCGATGAATATATTATACAATACAAAAGGTCAGAAATAAACCATATATGAGATATAGCATTAAAGTTGGGTTATTGTGGGTTATCCCTATTTGGTTATTAATAGGGTCTCTTATGTTGGGAACTACGGGGACTTTATCTCCAGCAGAGCTATTTAGCCATACTGTGAAGTGGTTTAGCAGTTCAGAACTTTCTACAGACCCGATAGAGACGATTTTGTGGAAAGTGCGTTTGCCCCGTATTATCTTAACCTTTTTAGTAGGAGCCTCTCTTGCTGTATCAGGAGGAGTGTTACAAGCTATCTTTCGCAACCCTATAGTAGACCCTTTTACTTTAGGTATCTCTTCAGGAGCTGCCTTCGGAGCTGCTCTAGCTATGCTATTTCCTTTTATATCGATTAATCTGTCTGCCTTTGCCTTTGGGATATGTGCTGTAGCATTGACTTATACAGTATCTTATGCAGGGAGTCGTACTTCTATAGTAAGTATGGTCTTGTCAGGAATTATCGTATCAGGAGTATTTACAGCTTTGCTAACCTTGTTACAATATATGAGTGACCCTTATAAACTACAAGCTATAGTGCAGTGGACAATGGGAAACTTACACACTGCTTCTTGGTCTAAAGTATACACTGCATTTGCACCTATACTTTTGGGTTTATTTATAATTGTATTACTGCGTTGGAAACTTAACCTTTTGTCGTTAGGAGATAATGAAGCTTTAGCCGTAGGGGTGAACCCGAAGTATTTGAAGCTTGTTCTTATCTGTGTAGCGACGATGATTACTGCTTCTTCGGTAGCTGCAGTTGGAGTGATTAGTCTATTCGGACTGATCGTGCCTCACATGAGTAGAATGGTATTCGGACCTAATAACAATATTGGTGTTTGGGCTAATATCAGTATAGGAGGTTCTTTTCTATTGTTGATAGATGATTTCTCTCGTGCTGTAATGCCTTTTGAGATTCCAGTAGGCGTGTTTACCATGATTATAGGAGCACCTATATTTATTTATTTGATGAAGAAGAGTTTAACCAGTTGGAGCGTATGAGACAGTTGATAGAAATACAAGACTTAGTGTTCTCTTACGCTAAAGAAGTGGTCTTAGACAGGGTGAATGCGTCTTTTGAGCGAGGTAAACTCTCTATTATACTAGGGCGAAATGGAAGTGGTAAGTCTACGATGTTTAATATCCTAGCAGGTTTAGAAAAGAAGTATCACGGACAGGTGTGCTTTGATGGACAAGAACGCAGAATGATTAAACTTGGAAAAGAACAATATATGCGTATAGGATTCTTAAATCAGTTTCATCAGACTACTTTTCCCTTTACAGTGAAAGAAGTTATTCTAACAGGGAGGGCTTCTTTTGCGAAGTTTGCTCCTGCAGAACAAGATTTTCAAGAGGTAGTCGATATATTATCTCGCTTTCAATTATCTCATCTGATAGATAAGCCTTATACCTCACTTTCGGGTGGAGAGCGTCAGTTAGTCTTATTGTGTAGAGTATTAGTGCAAAAGCCAGAGGTGTTGATGCTTGATGAGCCTACTAATCATTTAGATTTACATTATCAGGTAGCAGTATTGAAGTGTATTAAACAATTAGCAGAAGAAGGTACTACTGTACTCTGTGTAATGCATGACCCCAATCTTGCGTTTATGTATGGAGAGCGATTTTATCTGATGCAAAATAAACAGTTGATAGATATTCAAGAGGTACAAGGGGAAGAGTTACACCGATTGTTAGAAGAGACTTATCAGTTGCCATTACACCGTATAGATAATCAAGGCAAACCTATGTTTATGCCTTTAATATAGTTGGTATTATGAATATTCAGATCAGTAAAGTAGAGTTACATCAAGCTCAAGATATAAAAGAATATGTCAAAGCATTTAGAAAAGGTCTTTTTCCCATGTTAGATAGTACTATAGTCCCCCAAGACCTTTTACACTTTGAACAGACTTATCTTTTACACCCTCATGGATGTTTTCTACAGGCAAGAGATCATGATGATAATATCATGGGTGTGATAGGAATAATGCCTTATGATTATCGTTTTGACTATTTAGATTATAGAGATAATCGTACCGTAGAGGTCGCTCGTCTTTTTGTAGAACCTGCTTATCGAAGAACGGGATTAGCAACCATGTTGTTTAATGCTTTATTAGAAGTAGCGAAGGAGAAAGGGATAGATATACTGTATTTACATACACATCCTTTCTTAACAGGAGCTTTTGAATATTGGCAAAAACAAGGTTTTCAACTCATTAAAACGACGATGTATGGTGAGTTTGAGACACTGCATATGGATAGAACAGTTAGGGATAATTAGTATAGATTGTAAACAGTGACTATGAGTTTACAGCACCTTCTGCTTTGAATAAGAATAGAGTAATTATAATATAAGTTCATGGTGAGTCCGTTATTTTAAGCTAAATAACGGACTCACTACGGACTCATAACGGACTTACTACGGATTCATTCCCAAGTAGTAACAAACTTTAGGAGATCTATATCGGATATAAATTAAGAAACACATTTACTAATGAAAACATATTTACGTAAATCAGGAATAATAGCATTGTCTCTATTACTTCCTTATCTCTCTAATGCCCAAACTTCTCAGAAGATATCGGGTAGAATATTAGGAGAGAAGAATAATCCCATAGCTTATGCTACTGTTACGATCGATACTGATCGTGTAGAAGAGAGTGATGAACGAGGGGAGTTTACAACAATAGATCAAGTGCAGTTTCCTCTGTTATTACAGATTAATGCCCTAGGCTATAAGCAGAAGTCAGTAGAACTTACAGAGGAGAGCTATAAAGAAGGTTTTGTTGTTAAGCTTGAAGAAGATGTGAGTCAATTACAAGAGATTCTAGTAACGGCAAGAAGAAATAATTCTTATTTAACCAACTCTACAGTATTAGGAGGAAAGTACAATGGGAGAATAAAGGATTTGCCTCAGTCTATTTCGATTGTATCAAGTGAGTTAATGGAGGACAAACAAGTGTTCCAAGTAGCAGATGTGATTCCTGATTTGGCAGGTGTTACACAGGCGTCAGTCTATGATGAGTTTGTTATCCGTGGATTTAAAAGTGGTTATGACAATGGTATTCGTCTCATAAATGGAATGCGTTCTGCCTATGGTTTTGGAGAGAGTTACTATCGTTCGCCGATGACGATTAACTTTGAGAGTATTGAAGTACTTAAAGGACCAGGGGCTTCTTTATTTGGAGATATTGCTCCTGGAGGAACGATTAATATGGTGACTAAAAAACCATTAGAAAATCACAAAGGATTAATTAATTTCTCAGCAGGGAGCTTTGAGACCTTAAGAACTACTATTGATGTAGGAGGACCTATTGATAAAGATAAGAAGATATTATATCGTTTAAATGCAGGGTACGAAAGTTCTAAAACCTTTAGAGATATTAATAACCGCAAGAACTTCGCAGTAGCACCTTCGTTCACGTTTAAACCAGTGGAGGGAACAACGTTTGATGTAGATTTAGTATTCGATCAATTCAATGGTTATTTAGATAGAGGTATGAGTACTAAGGGAGGAGATTTATACGCTTTGCCACGTACATTTACCTTGAGCCAACCTTCAGATTATTTTAAGACAAAGACTACGACACTTAGTGGACGCTTAACACAACGTATTACAGATAATGTAAATCTACATGTGAATTATATGAAGTCTATCTATGAAGAAGATTTAAATGAGCACAGAACACTAAATACGTATGCTAACCCACCTGAGAACACAGTGGTGAATCTGCGTTTCTTTGATCGTCATGGTAAGGAGTATACGGATAACTTCGTGTCGTACTTAAAATGGGATAAATATGGCAAAAATATTGACCACCATATCGTAGTAGGAGTTGATTATGCACAGTATAAGGGCGATAAAAATAGCTATCAACGCGAGGCGCGCAGTAAGAAAGAAAATGGAGAGGTAGTAGCTTTGACTTTTGACATGAATAATCCTGTATATCAAGGCGCTGATATTACTAATTATGTATGGAGATCAAACACACAATATCCTTTTATGAGCCCTTATAAGAGCACAGGAGTTTATATCCAAGATCAGATTTCTGTAGGAGAAAGATTAAAAATGGTATTGGGATTGAGACATGAGAGTTATAAGTCAGAGAGTACAGATACCAAGGTTCCTTTTACAGCGACTCAGAATACTTGGCTACCTAGAGTTGGGTTAACTTACCTTATCAATGATAAGATTAATTATTTCGCTAGTTATTCTCAGGGGTATGTGCCAGTGGCTGCTAACTTTGTAGCAAATTATAAAGATTACGGAGCGGATAGTGCGTTTAAGTCAGAGAAGAGTTTCCAAGTAGAGACAGGGCTAAAAACAGGTTTCTTTGATAATCAGTTGCAAATGGATTTCTCTTTATTTAGAATTGAGAGAAGAGATATGCTTATCGGTACAGGGCAGTTGACAGAAGCAGGATTACCAGTGTATAGACAGTCAGGTAGAGTAATCTCTCAAGGGGTAGAGTTAGATATGAGAGGACAGCTTACAAAAGAGTTTCAAATTATGGCCAACTATACTTATAATGACACAGAGGTAAAAGAGTCTGCTATCGCTTCAGAAGAAGGACAATTGTTACCTGGAGCTCCTAAGAATTCAGCTAGTATTTGGTTAAAGTATGTTTTTTCAGATACAGCACTTAAAGGGTTGGGATTCGGAGCAGGAGCTTATTATGTCGATCAGAGAAGGTTAAGTGAAAGTGTAGGTAAAGATACTCAGGGGAATGCTCAGTGGGGATATCTACCAGCTTATATGACGGCGAATGCAGCAGTGTATTATCACTTAGATAAGTTTAAATTAGCTGTGAATGTGAATAATATATTTGATAAATATTACTTCCTTGGAGGTTTTGACTATACGAGAGTATTCGCAGGCGCACCTCGTAATGTGATGGTGTCTTTAGGATACAATTTTTAGATATTTCTATCACAGATTTTAAATTTGTGACAATTAAAGAACCTCAATAGATATATATTCTATTGAGGTTCTTTATTTGATAAAAAAGATTAAGCTTCTTTGAATTGATTTATTTTATTGGTTTCGTAATCAGTATTTTAGTTGTGGTTAATAATGCTAAAGTTATGTTCGAAAATAAGCATCTAGAATTTAAACAACAGTTAACTTCAGATTTAGAAAAAGAAGTTGTCGCTTTTTTAAATAGCAATGAAGGAGGTGTACTCTATATAGGTATTAATAATAAAGGTATCCCTATAGGAGTAAAGAATCTTGATCAGGATCAACTAGTTATTAAAGATCGTTTAAAGACTAATATACTTCCTTCCTGTTTAGGGCTATTTGATCTAGTTGTTGAAAATACAGAGGGCAAGAATGTTATAAAAATTATTATAGCAGGAGGATCTGAGAAACCTTATTATATCAAGAAATATGGAATGTCAGAGAAAGGAACGTTTATTAGAATAGGAAGCTCTTCAGAACCCATGACTACTAAACTAATAGAAGATTTGTATAGTAAACGAACTAGGAACTCTATTAGTAAGATTAGGTCTCCTAAACAACAGTTACAGTTCCAACAATTACATATCTATTTTCAGTTTATCAATAAGACATTGAATGAGCAGTTCGCTACTAATCTAGAGCTTTTAACCGAGAAAGAAGAATATAATTATGTCGCTTATCTAATGAGTGATAGCAATAGTGTCTCTGTTAAAGTAGCTCGTTATATAGGGTTAGATAGGGTAGAGTTAGAAGAGAGTAATGAGTTTGGTTATGAATCACTGATAAAAGCAACTCACCAAGTACTAGATAAATTAAATGTAGAGAATCGGACTCTAGCTAAAATCACAGCAAAAGAAAGGAAAGAAAGGCGTTTATGGAATGTAATCGCTTTGCGAGAAGCTGTTTTAAATGCCTTTGTACACAATGATTATACTCGAGAGATCGCTCCTAAGTTTGAGATATTCGATGATCGACTAGAGATTACTTCCTATGGAGGATTGCCTGACGGACTGTCAAAAGAAGAGTTTTTTTATGGTTTCTCTGTACCGCGAAATAAAGAGATTATGCGAATATTTAAAGACCTGGACCTAGTAGAACAGTTAGGGTCCGGTGTCCCTAGAATATTGCAGGCCTATGGTACAGATTGCTTTCAGTTTTCAGAAAACTTCTTGAAGATTACCCTTCCTTCAGTAGAACCAATTGTACTTGTTGAACGTGATAACGTGCAAGACACCATGCAAGACAACCTGCAAGACACCATGCAAGATAACGTGCAAGACACCATGCAAGATAACATGCAAGACACCATGCAAGATAACATGCAAGACACCATGCAAGATAACGTGCAAGATAACGTGCAAGACACCATGCAAGACAACGTACAAGATACCATGCAAGACACCATGCAAGACACCATGCAAGATAACATGCAAGATAACGTGAAAGACAACGTGCAAGATAACGTGCAAGACACCATGCAGGATAACGTGCAAGACACCATGCAGGATAACGTGCAAGATAACGTGCAAGACACCATGCAAGACAACGTGCAAGATAGCATTCATGATACCATGCAAGATAGTCCACAAGTTATAGAGCTTTTAAAAGCTTTTATTGATATACACAGTAGAGAAGAATTACAAGAGAAATTAGGGCTACTAAATAGAGATAATTTTAGAAGAAATTACTTGCAAGCAGCACTTGAAAGAGAATATATTGCTTTGACAATACCTGATAAACCTACGAGCCGTAACCAGAGGTACTATTTAACTGAAAAAGGGAAAGCAACAGCAAAGAGTTTACTTAAAAAGAAACCGTAGTAGAATGCTATGAGTTGATTTTATTCTTTAGTAGTGATTATAGGATGTTTGATTTTTTTTAGAAATATGTATTAGTATTGTGGAGTATCTAGTAAGAATGATTACTTCTTTAGGGTTTCAGTATTATTATTTTGGATTAAAACAATGCCGTCGACAACTTCTAGGATATTCATCTTAAGGAACATATTACCTAAAAAACGAGAGTATGTTGCTTGAGCCATAATTTTATCATTTTTATTGAGATAATGAGAAGTTGCTTCTTCGTTGTGATTGGATGCTATGATTTGTTCGATAGAGTTTGGTATTGCTTCTTTTAATTTATGTTTTTTACCATAGAAGCCTAACGAATTTCCACTTATAGCAGTATAAGCTATAAAAGCGTAATCATCTTTAAAGTTATCAGCTAATAGAGACCCTAAAGTGATTCTGTTATTTTGCATAAAAGAAGATTCAATAGCCTTTGGTTTTCTAATAAAATGAGTAGAAGAACCAAATAAGATTATCTTCTCATTAGGATATTGTTCTTTTAAGAATAATATATTCTCATACATTAATTGATCTCTATGATTATCTGAGTCAGTCTTGCTATTTTTTGCTTGTATTTTTTTTATCAGATTGTTTAAAGCTTGTTCTAATACTGGATTACTTTCTATTTGGGTTAGATAACATTGAAGATAGTCATAAACAATATTGTAATCTTTTTTAGTACGAAATAATGCTTTAAGATTGGTAATAGTTATATTTTTAAAGTGCTTCTCAAACTCATTAGAAGATATAGATGTACAACTTAGAGTGGTATCATGAAGAGTTTCTGTTATAGCTTTTGTGAAAATAGTATCTGAATACTCACCAGAGAAGTCAGCATCAAACCCAACTACTTTGATAGGATTACCTTTCTCATATTGTTCTTTTAGATAGATAAACAACTCTTCAAGAGGTTTATTTCTCATGATAAAAAAAATAGCATTATTTATTGTCCCAACTTGGCCAGTGATTTTGTATTGTTCAAAAGCCTGATACACTTCATATAAATTAGATTCAAGAGCAATGATCTTGAAATTATGTTGTTCTACTAGTTCTTTTATTAGTTCTACTCTAAGTGTACTCGCTGTATAATCAGTATGATTCGCATCTCCAAGAGCTACAATTGATTTGTCTTTTATGTCATTGACAATAAGTTTGTTTTGAGCATAATTAGTAGAAATGTAAAGACTACTTAAAAACAATAATAGGTATTGAAATATTTTAATATGTGATGGTAGCATAAGGATATATTTATTATACTAACGAGGAGTGTACGGATTTCGTGTGTCTATTGTTGTACAAGGATAGTAGGGGTGTGTTTCACAGGGAAGTTTACTGAGTTAGCAATGAAGCAATATTCATTGGCTTTATGATGTAGTTCTTTTGCTTTTTCGACCATATCTTTATTAGCTACAACTACCGTAGGATGGAGTGTTACTTCAGTGAATTTACCTTTGCCATCTACTTCTTCTATCATTACACCAGTCACATGATCTGTATATGCTACTACAATAATATTATTTACAGAGCAGAAGTGTAAGTACCACAACATATGGCAAGAAGATAGAGAAGAAATAAGCATATCTTCAGGGTTGTGTCTGGTCTTATCTCCTCTAAAAGCAGGGTCAGATGAGCCAAGAATATGGACTTTATTTTCTATACTGATTCTGTGATCACGTTCATAGTTCTTGTAGTTATCAGTTCCAGTTCCTTTGTTACCTGTCCACTCTATGGTAGCTTGATAGTTATGTGTTTTCATTGTTGTGTGTTTTGTGTTCATAAAGATAAGGACAAGTTTAACGATTTATGTTCTCAATTGCCTATTTTATGGTAGTATAGTCAAGATTTGTGCTATTAGATGGAGTATATAGATTTTATCTTTGTGGCATAATTAAGAACAAGGTATTTAACGCTGTTATGAAAGCATTATCTCGAATTATCGTTTTGTGTTTTTTTCTCTTTCATTTTGGATTTGTATTTGCAAGCCAACGTGTAGAGACAGGGAAGAATTATGCCGTATCAGGTAAGGTTTTGTTATCTGATCAAGTTAGTAAGAAAGATGCATCTAAAGTTTTTTGTCAAATAGAAGTGGAGTATTTAAACTCGTTAGATACTAATGACTTTTCTAGTGATAAAATAGATTTAGGTGATGTACCACACTTTCTGCATACATACGTTTTTAATGAGCGTTTTACTACACCCGTTTTAAGTGAGGACAATGTATCTGCTTATCTGCAACAGCATAGAGCGAAATATTTGCTATATCAGTCACTTAAGATTCCTCATGGGATAGTTTAAAAAAAATAATGACTACAGGGTAATTGTGGTCAAATCTTTGCTACTTAGTTAATCAATCAATATGTAGCCAATATAGTTAAATCTATGTTGGAGTGTTATTCTATTTTTTCAATTTTAATTAAAAATATATATGCATTTATTACCGAGAGAAACGGAAAAGTTGCTTTTGCACTTGGCTGGTGAATTAGCCAAAAAACGCAAGGCTAGAGGGGTAAAACTAAATTATCCTGAATCTATAGCCTATATCAGTAGTGAGCTTCTAGAGGCGGCACGAGATGGAAAAACAGTAGCAGAGTTAATGCAGTATGGAGCTACACTATTAACACGTGAAGATGTAATGGACGGAATTGCCGAGATGATTCACGATGTACAGATAGAAGCTACTTTCCCTGATGGAACAAAGCTAGTGACAGTACACAACCCTATTAGATAATTTAATACGAAAACAAATGGTTCCAGGAGAATATTTTATTAAAGAGGAAGATATTATCTGTAATGAAGGTAGAGAGATTACTACCATTACAGTGGTTAATAAAGGAGATAGACCTATCCAAGTGGGGTCTCACTATCATTTTTTTGAAGTAAATAAAATGATGGAGTTCGACCGTGCTGCGGCATTTGGTAAACGATTAAATATTATTGCCAGTACAGCTGTTCGTTTTGAGCCAGGAGAAGAAAAAGAGGTAGACTTAGTACCTTATGCAGGTGCACGAAAGATATATGGACATAACGATTTAGCCAATGGAGAAACAATCTCTGAAGAAGCTAAAGCTGTAGCAATGAAAAAAGTTGAGAAACAGTACTTTAAAAACAAATCATTATGAGTTTAAAAGTTGGTAGAGCAAACTACAGTGCGATCTTTGGTCCTACAGTAGGAGATAGAGTGCGTCTAGGAGATACAGAAATCATTATTGAGGTAGAGAAAGACTTTGCAAGTTATGGTGATGAGAGCAAGTTCGGTGGAGGTAAAACTGTACGTGATGGAATGATGCAATCATCTAATCACCTTAGTCATGAAGGGGTGCTAGATATGGTAATTACAGGAGCAATTATTATTGATCACTGGGGTATCGTAAAGGGAGATATTGGTATTAAAGATGGTAAGATAGTAGGTGTAGGTAGAGCAGGTAATCCTGATACGATGGATGATGTAAGCCCTAATATGATTATCGGCGCTTCTACAGAAGTACATGGAGGAGCAGGGTATATCGTTACAGCAGGAGGTATAGATACTCATATTCACTATATCAGTCCTACACAGATAGAGACAGCCCTATACAGTGGAGTGACAACCATGATAGGAGGAGGTACTGGGCCAGCAGATGGGACAAATGCGACAACTGTGACTCCTGGTAAGTGGTATATGAAGCGCATGATGCAAGCTGTGGATCACTTACCTATGAACTTTGGTTTCTTCGGAAAGGGAAATGTAGGTACAGAACAGCCTATTATCGAACAGATCGAAGCAGGAGCTTTAGGAGTAAAGATACACGAGGATTGGGGAGCTACTCCAGCTACTATCGATAGAGCGTTATCTGTAGCAGATCAATATGATGTGCAGGTAGCGATACATACAGATACGTTAAATGAAGGAGGATTCTTAGAAGACACAATGCAAGCAATTAATGGACGTGTAATCCATACATTCCACACAGAAGGAGCTGGAGGAGGACACGCACCTGATATTATAAAATCTGCAATGTACCCTAATGTATTACCTGCATCAACTAACCCGACAAGACCATTTACAAAGAATACAATCGATGAGCACTTAGATATGCTGATGGTGTGTCACCACTTGAGTAAAGATATTCCAGAAGATGTAGCTTTTGCAGATTCGCGTATTCGCCCTGAGACTATTGCGGCTGAAGATATCTTGCAAGACCAAGGAGTATTTAGTATCATGAGTTCTGATTCTCAAGCAATGGGACGTGTAGGTGAAGTAGTCACTAGAACATGGCAAACAGCTGATAAGATGAAGAAACAAATCGGTAGTCTAACAGAGGATGAAGGAACAGGGAATGATAACTTCCGTGCAAAAAGATATGTAGCGAAGTATACAATCAACCCTGCTATTGCTCATGGGGTATCTAACTATATCGGTTCTATAGAGCCAGGTAAGATAGCTGATTTAGTAATATGGAAACCAGCTTTATTTGGGGCAAAACCAGAGATGATTATTAAAGGAGGAATGATAGCTGCGTCTAAGATGGGGGATGCGAATGCGTCTATTCCAACGCCTCAACCTATTATCTTGAGAACGATGTATGGGGGACTAGGAAAAGCAGTAACTAACACTTGTTTTAACTTCGTCTCTAAGATATCTCTAGAAAAAGGTATTCAAGAAGAATATGGAGTAGCTAGAACGTTACTTCCAGTGACTAACTGTCGTAATATCTCTAAAGCAGATATGATTCACAATCATGCCACACCAGAGATTATTGTGAATCCTGAGAACTATGAGGTAAGTATAGATGGTAAGAAAATCACTTGCAAACCAATAGATGAGGTGGCACTAGGACAGCGATATTTCTTGTTTTAAACTATATAAACAACAAACAAATAAACCAACAACAAGAGAATACAAGGGCTTTTTAGCCCTGTATTCTCATTTTTAAGTAAACGTAAGCATGCTAGTAACTCAAGCGATAAGAAATTGTAAGTCAGAAGAGATAGAGAAGCATATCGATTATTTATACATCGAATGGTATCAAGTAGACAAGCGTATCCAGCGTCTAGTGACAGCTGATGGACTATCTATTGCTATTCGTTTTTTAGGTAAAGGGCAGAGTTTAAAAGATGGAGATATCCTATATGAAGATCAGCAAAAAGTAATCATGGTATCTATTTTGCCTTGTGAGGCTATTGCTTTTACTTCATCTGATATGATTACATTAGGTTTAGTGGCTTATGAAATAGGAAATAAACACATTCCGCTATTTGCTGAAGATAATAGTTTATACATGCCTTATGAGCGTTCTATGCAAGAGTGGTTTGATAAAAATGGATATACAATAGAAATTGTAGAAAAGAAATTGCGCTGTCCACTAAATGCAAATGTTGATTTTGAACAGCATAAGAAGTTTACGTTTACACTGCCTAAAGGTAGTTTATCATTAAAATTATAGAATATGCAAGAGTCATTTTTAGGAAGGTTATTGCATTTAGCAGATCCAGCATTACCCATAGGGGGATATACACATTCTAATGGGTTAGAGACCTATGTACAGAATGGGATGGTATGTGATAAGATATCAGCAGATCAGTATATAAGACATAATCTATGGTATAATATTAAGTACAATGATGCAGCACTGATGAAGTTGGCCTATGATGCTACTGTGTTAGGAGATATCAAAGAATTAATCGCATTGGATCAAGAGTGTAATGCACTAAAAGGGCCAATGGAAATAAGACAAGGTAGTCAGAAGTTAGGATTGCGTCTATATAAGATATTTAGTAGATACAGTGGAGAGCATGCTGTAGTACAACAATGGGAACAATTGATTAAGGCAAAAGAGACTTATAATCACTATTGTATTCTCTATGGAGTCTTTGCAGCAGTAATGCAAATTCCTTTAGTAGAAGCTATGCATGCATATTACTACAATGCAGCTATAGGTATGGTCACTAATGCGGTAAAGCTAGTACCACTAGGACAACTAGATGGACAAGATATCCTGTATTACTTACACGATGATTTATTGAAACTAAGTGAAGAGTCGTTAGTAATGGATAGAAACCTTATCGGTCTGTGTAATATTGGTTTTGATATCAGATGTATGCAACACGAACGCCTTTATTCAAGACTTTATTTATCATAAGCAAATAACAATATGGAAAATAGAAAATATATTAAAATAGGAGTAGGAGGGCCTGTAGGATCAGGTAAAACAGCTCTACTGGAACGATTGAGTCGTCGATTATTAAATGAATATGATCTAGCTGTAATTACAAATGATATTTACACTCGTGTAGATGCAGAGTTTATGGCTAAGAATAGTCTATTGCCAAAAGATAGAATTATAGGCGTAGAGACAGGAGGATGTCCTCATACTGCTATACGCGAAGACGCGAGTATGAATCTGGAAGCTGTAGATGAGTTAGCTAGTCGTTTTCCTGATTTAGAGTTGATTTTTATTGAGAGTGGAGGAGATAACTTATCATCTACCTTTAGCCCTGACTTAGCCGACATTACTATTTTCGTATTAGATGTAGCAGAGGGAGAAAAGATGCCAAGTAAAGGAGGACCAGCCATTACACGTTCTGACCTGTTGTTAATCAATAAGAAAGACTTAGCCCCTTACGTAGGAGCCGATCTTAATGTGATGGAGACAGATGCAAGACGAGTGAGAAAAGGAGCTCCATTTTTATTTTCTAATTTAAAAACAGGAGATGGACTAGAAGAAATAGTCGGTTGGATTAAAAAATATGCTTTGTTAGAGGATATTGAAGAACCTAATTTATTGAGATAGTATGATTTCATCATTAGACATTAGAGTTGAGCAACGTGAGGGAGCTTCTTATTTAAAGGACGCTTACGTTACTCAACCTTTTCGAATTGTACCAGTAGGGCAATATAAGAGAGATAAGGCAGCTTATCTAATGATTATGAGTTCTTCTCCAGGACTCTTAGACAATGATGATCATCGCATCTCTATTCACCTTGCTAAGTACACTAAACTTCAATTACAGACACAAGCGTATCAACGTCTTTTTCACATGAAGAATAAGTCGATGCAAACCACTGTAATAGATATGAAAAAGGGAAGTGCCTTTGCCTATATTCCTCATCCGGTAGTACCCCAGAGTTCATCTACTTTTATCAGTCGTAATAAAGTAGAAATGAAGGAAGATTGTCATTTTTTACTTTCTGATATTATTACTTGTGGAAGGAAATTATCAGGAGAAGAGTTTGAGTACAATCACTTTCAGAATTTGACTGAGATTTATGTAGAAGGTAAGCTTAAAGTAAAGGATAATGTACTGTTACAACCTGACTTAATGCCTATTAAAGAGATAGGTATTTTAGAGGGGTATACTCATCAGGGAACTCTGATTTATTACAATACCGCCAATGTGTCTGTACTAGAATACATAGAATATTTCTACGAACAGTATGGAGAGAAAGAAGGAATCGAATTCGGTATAAGCTTATTAGAAGGAGATGGTTTTATGATTCGAGTTTTAGGACAGGGGGCAGAAAAGTTATTCAATATATTTCAAACAATTCAACAGAAGCTATGGGATGAGTTGTTTTTATAACAGCCTAAGTAGATTTTAATTAAAAACTCAAAAATAAAACCATGAAAGAACTTATAGTTCATTGTTTTAAGGCCTTTTTTAGAGGTTTTGGACAGATTATGTTACAAGCCAATGCAATAACAGGAATGCTGTTCTTGGCAGCAATATATTACGATTCTACCAATATGGCCTTAGCGGCATCTCTGAGTAATATAGTAGCTATTATAACAGCAAAATTATTGAGATTTGATAGGCAGGACATAGAGAATGGACTATATGGGTTTAATTCATGTCTGATAGGGGTAGCTTTAATATTCTATTTTGAACCTAGTATTTGGGTATATGCGATGATGATTATTTCATCTGTTTTATCAACCATTATAATGGGATGGGCAATAAAAAAGGAATTACCAGCTTATACATTTCCTTTTATTCTTTTTACTTGGATTTCACTGTTTATTCTAAGTATCCCTGATTTAGCTATTCGTTCTGTACCTGAGCACTTTGTAGATATAGAAGAGTTAGATGACTTTTTAATTCAAGGCCATGCTTTTGGACAAGTATTATTTCAAGGGAGCTTTGTAGCAGGAGTTGTATTCTTTTTGGGAGTGTTTATCAGCCGACCTATACAGGCATTATATGGTTTTGTAGCAGTGATTGTCAGTGTGTATATTTCGCATAGTAGTCATGCCTCTAATGCTTTAATTAGTGAAGGAGTATTTAGTTTTAATGCGGTATTATGCGGTATTGCTATGGGAGAGGATAAAGTACGTGCAGGAATGTATGTGTTAATCAGTGTAATTATCTCTACCTATTTCGATATTTTTATGATTAAGTATGGATGGACTACTTTGACATTCCCTTTTGTATTTGCGATGTGGGTGATGTATCCTATCAAGCAGTTAGACAAATGGATAGTGAAGAAATTAGAAGAACTAGGAATTACTAATCTTATTGATAGAATATCTAAGTAATATTGGCAAAATATTAGCTATAGACTATTGATAATGATCTATTTATTTTATAAAATTTGCCTTAATTATTTGGTTGAAATATGTCGAAGCCGTCTATTGAAATATTGAACAACTATCAGTATAAGAAGTTGTTTTTGCCTTATTTGGATAATAGTTATTTAGAGAATGATAGCAAGATTCAAGTTTATCGTTTAGAAGACTATTTAAGGGGAATTTTAATGCCTGTTATCCCTTATCGTACCACATTTAATTTTATGATTATGTTGACTACGGGGGAGATGACACAGTATTTAGATAGTGGAGCTTATACTTTGTCTAAACATGAGATTATCAATGTCAAGAATGGAAATATAACAGCAACCCTATCTATATCAGAGGATATCAGGGGGTATTTTGTTATATATGAGAACGATGTGGTTACAGATATATCATTAGGAGCAACTGATTTAAAGTTTTTTGCCATGAATCCTCATGTAAAGCTTAATGAGATGAATGCGAGTTGGGTAGGTAGAATACTGAATTTGCTAGAAGAAGAATCTTTAAGTGAAAATAGAGATGTAGAGATTTGTGTTACCTTATTAGAGGCTATATTAATGAAGGTAATTCGTGCAGATATGGAAAAGAAGACTCCGATGAGTAGACAACTAGATATTGCTTTTCGCTTTAGAGAGTTGGTACAGAAATTTCATATTGATCATAAGAATGTTCTGTTTTATGCTAACCTTCTTCACATCTCAGAGAATTATCTGAATAAATGTGTCAAAGAAGCTACTAATAAACCGCCTAAACAATGGATTAATGAAATCAGTATCTTACATAGTCAAATACTCTTACAAGATAAAACAAGAGATATCGCAGGTATTGCTTTTGAATTAAAGTATAATTCACCTTCTTATTTTACAAGGTTATTTAAAAAGGTGACAGGATATTCACCTAGTGATTATCGCAAACATAAGTTTATATTATAACTTGTCTAGTATTGACAATGTTTAAAACAAGAAAGAGAATAGATATAAGTTATACTATTCTCTTTCTTGTTTTTTACTTTTCGTAAGCCTTGTCTATAATAGAGTTCATTGCTTCTTTTATCTTTTGTCTTCCTTCATCACTGTGGAGGTCTATACCACAGAAATACCTTCCATTGTGTTCAGCGTATAAGTTGAGGTAATAAGCCCCAGATACAAGAATAGCCATTAAAGCGCGATAATTATCTGCTTTATCACCAAAGTGATGATCAGATACATTCTTGAATAGAACTTCTCCTATATCTTCTTGTTTAGTTATAATTCTTTTTAAAGAATCTCTGTCTTCGGATAATTGCCAAAGCATTAGTTTTTGAAACTCCTTGTTTTGTTGAACAAAGTCGTATTGTTCAGCTAATAATGCTTTACCCATTTCTTTTCCGCCATCTTTAGTGGCTTCGTCTAACAATAAATCAGGATCTATATTGTTCCAAAAATATTGGGAGTTGATATACTCATCAAGTAATTGATCTACACCTCCAAAGTAATTATAGATAAGTTTTTTGTCTAAGCCTGCCGTTGCAGCGATATCATTTACTTTAAGAGCAGAATAGCCTTTTTCCTTTAAGATTATTCCTACTGCTTGAAGTAATGTTTCTTTACTTTTTTCTTTATTTCTCTCTCTTGGTTTTTCCTTTTTCTCTGACATAATGAAGTAAAAAAAATATTTTATCAAAAGTACTAATTATTAAGTCACCATTAAGTGATTTGTTATATATTTGCTCTTCATAAGAGACTCTCTAGGTATTGAAATCTTAGTATTAATGAAGGATACTTAATGTTTTCTGTTAAGAATATTTCTTTTAATAAGAAGTATTGATTTGGTTAGAGGCTTTGTTGAAAATAGAATTAGAGTCAATATTCTTGTTTATAGACTGTAAAGAAGTAATTGTAAAAAATAGGTATAACGCCATAAATAGAAGTATTATGATAAAATGGATATTAAGTGCTGTTGTCGTGATTTATTCTCTTGTAAGAGAGTTTATAACACATTTCTTGTAATACTGCGCTTTATAGTTATACGATAAAATATAGTTCTGGCCGAATTATAGATACGTTGTTTGTAGTAGGTTTCTAGTTAGTGTATTATCTAACTAGAACCTATGTTTTTTAATCAGTCATCTATTAAATTTTTTAGCATCCTGTATAATTGCTAGATAATGTATAATATTAATGAAAAAGAAAAGTAATAATGAGAGTCAAGTATCTTAGGGTATTTGGCTCTTATTTTTTTTAAATATAGTTTTAATGATTGCATAGACAGGGAGAGGAGCTGAATAAATGGTAAAAGCACTAAAAAATAAAATATTCACAATTAGCGATTGTTTGTTGTGAAATAAGAATGTAATTTAACAATTAATCACTAGAGGTATAAAAGAGGAGTCTATATACTATAGGGAGTCACCTATGGTGACTAGTGGCGTTTTATAAATTAGGTTTTATAATTGTTATTTTATGAGTTTTAATCGTGTATTTGTATAATATTTTTATTTATTGTGTATAAATGTTTGTGTAGTATTAAATATTGTTGGTTAAGTTCTATTTTTGTATTGCTAGTAATTATGATAAAATAATAAATAGTGTGTTCGTTTTATAGGTGTTTGAGACTAGTGAAATTGCTGAAAAGATCTAATAGAAGAATGATTAGGTACAAAATTTTATACAAAATAGATTAATTGGTGCGATTTTTGGTTTTATTGTAAAACGACCTCGTAGGGATAAGGTTAAAAAAACCAGAGATTGAAAGCTAATATTGCTTTTAAAGCTGGGGATAAAATGAATAAAAAGAGTAGTTATGAAAAAGAAGAATATCAGTTTAATAATTCTTGGGCTAGTGCCATGTATTGCTTCAGCACAAACTGTAAATGAAGGAATATTATCCGTTATGCCAGGTACAGAAATGGGTACTGTAGCGGAGTTTATTAACGAAAAGAAAGGTGACTTTACTAATGATGGTACTGTTTATTTCTTTAATGATTTTACAAATGAAGGTATCTATAGCATTAGTAAAAATGCGAAGACAGGTAAAGTCGTGTTTAGTAGATATGAGAACGAAACAGGTGTACAAACTATTTCGGGTAACTCATTTACTGAATTTTATGATGTAGTTCTAAACAATCCCCAGACAGCTGGAGCTTTTGATCTGAAAACAAATATAGATGTCTATGGAACAATGGACTTTCAAGACGGAATTGTAAAGGTAGACTCGACTTTGAATACTACAACAGGATTATCAAAAGGGATGATCAGTTTCCAAAAAGGAGCAAAAGCAATTAATGTGAGTGATAAAAGCTTTGCTGATGGTGAGATAGAGAAAATAGGAAACGATGAGTTTATGTTCCCTCAAGGAAATAAAGGTAACTTTAGATATGCTAAGATCTCTGCTCCTAAAAGTGATAAATCTGTTTATGTTAGTAGATATATTTATGATGATAAACAGTTTTTCGAATCTCATAGTAATAAATCTGGAGTAATTAATTTATTGAATACAAAAGAGTTTTGGTTAGTAGATAAAGGGAATAATACAGAAGGAGATGTCTTGCTAACCTTGAGTTGGAGCGAGAATACTACATTGAAAGAGATGTTACTAAATCCAGAAAAAGATTTACATATTATCCGTTGGGATTCACATAATCTTATTTGGGTAGATGAAGGAGGAGTAGTAGATATCGCAAATAAAGAAGTAACTACAGCTACTGCTGTAAATGGTTATGGATTCTTCACTTTAGGGACAGTAAATACTGATGTAATGTTAGATGGTGATGTAGTCGTATATAACGCTGTTTCTCCTAATGGAGACGGTAAGAATGATTATTTTATTATTGATAATATTACTCGTTACCCTAATAACAAAGTACAGATCTTTAATAGATGGGGAGCTAAGGTGTACGAAACAACCAATTATGATAGTAATGGTAATGTATTTAAAGGATATTCAGAAGGGCGTGGTACTATGAATAAAAATGCTAAACTACCAACAGGTACTTACTTCTACGTCTTAACATACGAATATTCTGATGCTAGAGGAGCTAGAATTATCAAGAAACAAGGATACTTACATTTAGAGAATGAATAAAGTTAAAAGAAAATGATTAATAGAGTTATTAAGGTATTATTGACATAGATGCTCTTAATACAAAATGAAAGAAAACCACTAACTATTGTTAGTGGTTTTTTTATTAACTAGTGGTTTTTAGATAAAAAAGGAAAAATACACTTTAGAAGATAAAGTAATACTTCTACATTTGTGTACTTATAAAACACAAATGGAATTAGATATCTTATTGTATTTAGGAATAGTTGCTTTCTGTGCTGGGTTTATAGATGCCATCGCAGGAGGAGGAGGACTAATACAAACACCACTAGGCCTAGCCTTATTACCCCAACTCCCTGTATCGACTGTGATAGGTACACTTAAGATTCCCGCTTTTTCAGGAACGGCTATAGCTGTCAGACAATATTTAAAGCAGACTAAGATAAACTGGATGTACTTTGCCCTATTAGGCTTGATCTCTTTTGGAAGTGCTTTTGCAGGCTCTTATGTTTTGACGATAGTGAATAATGACTTTATGAAGCCTTTGTTATTTATCATCTTAATAGCCCTATGGATATTCACTTATGTCAAAAAGGACTTCTCTAGAAAAGCGATTACTAATATTACAGATAGACAGAAGTATATCTGGGGAGTTATCATTTCGGTAGTAGTAGGTTTTTACGATGGTTTTATTGGTCCAGCTACAGGTACGTTCTTTATTATGGGGTTTGTCTTTTTAATAGGTTTTGACTTTTTTAAAGCCTCTGCTTATGCAAAGCTGATTAATCTAGTAACCAACTTCGGTAGTATCTGCTTATTTTTATTAAAAGGTGCTATTATATGGAAGGTTGCTATCCCAATGGCTGTTTGTAACGGTTTAGGAGGATATTTTGGAGCGAAGATGGCTATTCTAAAAGGGCAAGTATGGGTGAGATATATCTTTTTATTCATCATGTTCATCGCTATTTGTCGATTTGGATATGAAGTGTGGTTTAAATAAGAAAGTATGGAAAGAGATAAACCATTTTACTTATCACTGACTAAAGAGAATAGTCATAAAGTAAAGATAACAGCAGGACAAGGTCGTTTTGCGATAGGCACTAAGGGAATTACAATGTCTAAATGTGATGCTTTAGTAGAGAGAGAAGATACTATTAATTGGAGCGTATTTAATGAGTTTCAAGTTCCAGCAGGAGGTAATTGGCCTCGTGTGATGGAGTACCACGGAGATGATACGTCATTTATCCAGTGGAGTGCTATTCGGGAGATGGAGCAGCTAGATTGGGTACCACTAGATTGTAAAGAAGCTGATTTTAGTCAGGCAGCTATCAGAAGATTAGTAGTGACTATTGATCATCCTATTCGCTTAATATTAGGCAAGGGAGTGAAAGACATCTCTATTAGAGGGAAGGTCAGTAATCTAACTTTAGAGAACTATGAGCACCTAGAAGCTTTGTCTTTTTCGTTTGCTAATGATACTGTATCTCCCTTGAGATTACAAGTACTTAAAACGACAGCACATATCAAGGAGATCAATATTCATACTAAAGTGAATGGGCAACCTTTTGATTGTAATAGTTTATCGCAATTCACTAATTTGACAGCAATATCGCTATCTGGTAATGTATGTAATCTAGGTGAATTAAAGCAGTTTGAGAATTTAGAAAGTCTAGAGTTGAGGTATATGCCTAACTTAGAGGGAATACCAACTTTAGCGAGTTGGTCTAAACTAAATTATTTCATTGGTTGGAATATTGAGGAAAAGGGCGGTAAAGAATTAAAGAAACAATTAACTGTATTAGAGAAGGAGAGAACCTTTCAATACGCTTCTGTTTCTAATTTAAAGAAGCCTGAGTGGTTTATTACTGAGTTTAGTATCCCATTTGGCTCTTGGGTAGGGAAGAACAATAAAGTAGCTGTAAAGGCTTATAAAGAAGCTTTAAAAACAATCAAAAAAGCTAAAACGAAAGAGGAAGTTAAGGAAGCAATCAGAGTTCTAGTAGAGATCGTGAATGATCTACCGAATATCGAAACTACAGAGAGAGAAGATACTTGGGAAGCAGTCATGCAATTAGTTTCTTTTAGCTCTTTAGTAATAGCGGAAGAAGAAGCTAATCAGTGGTTTGATAAATATAGAGACTTTTAAAAAAGAATAGCTATGACTATAACAGAATTAGAACAGAAATATAATATCGTTTATCCTGAGCTTTATAGGCAGTTAGAACAGGATAATATGTTAGAAGTAGGAGAGTACAGTCCGATGTGGTATGCAACGACATTTCCGAAGTTAAAAGATAATCCACCTTTATTGTTATTTAGTGATGACTTCGAATTGACTCCTTTAAAGGATGTTGATGAAGATATAGCCTGGCTAAGAGACCCTGATAATTATATGGAGATTAAAGAAGAGTATAACTTTATTTCGTTTGCTAAGAATGGGGCAGGGGATATGTATTGTTTCATGATGAATGAAGAGGTAGACGGTGATTATCCTATCGTATATGTATGGCACGATGATATAGAAGCTACTTATGAAGCGAAGAATTTAAGAGACTTTATCTTTAAACGCATCGTGATGGATATGAGTCAGCTAGATACCTATAACAATCAGTCTGATCAAGAGTTTATAGAAAACCTTAGGGCTACCCTAAAGACACATATACAGTATCTATCAGAGGATAAAGTGGCTCTTCTACAGGAGTTAATAGAGCGTCCTATCATCGATTATAGATTAGAAGATACCAATGATAAGTATAGAGGATTATTGACCTATACAGAGTATAAAGAGATATTAGCGAAGTACATTCCTTATGAGAAGATGAATGTTTCGTTTCCATACTCCGAATAAGATAGTTGAAGCACCAATATTGTTTATTGGTGCTTTTTTTGACTTTAGTTTTAAGTGTCTTAAAGAGTGAAGAGTATCTTTGTAACGAATAGAACCTAATATATTGTAGAATAATGAAAGTAGCTTTTGAGAAATACAATCCTCAGTGGAGAGAAAAGTTTGATCTTATAAAAGAAGAATTAGCTCCTGTGCTAAGTCATCTAGAGGTACAGATAGAGCATATCGGGAGTACTTCTGTAGAAGGATTATCTGCTAAGCCTATTATCGATATTATGATAGGGTTAAAATCAGAGGAAGATTTAGATAAACTGCCTAGCCTTATGACTGCAAAAGGGTATATCTATTATGAACTATACAATGAAGAAATGCCTTACAGAAGATTTTTCGTTAAGTTGGATCAAGAGCCTAGTTTATATGGATTTCCTACTCAGATAGGAATAGGAGAACAAGTGCCTGAAGCATTACATAATCACGATATCAGAGTAGCGAATATACATGCTATCCCAGTGGATAACATGAACTGGACACGTCATATCGCTTTTAGAGATTACCTAAGGGCACATCCTGCTGTGAAAAAGGCATATCAAGAATTAAAAGAAAAACTGAGCACAATGGAGTGGAGAGATGGAAATCATTATAATGAAGGTAAGGATAGTTTTATAAAAACAGAAGAAGCTAAGTCTATAAAATGGTTTTTAAATAAAAAGTAATAATAATGTTTCTTTAAATGTTAAAATTATTTACTATATTAGTATTTGTTAAAAAACAAAAGAAAGTTATTATTAATTCGCATAAAAGCCGTAGCCTTATTTTAAGACTACGGCTTTTTACTTTATATATATCTTAATTTAAATACAATACGATGAATAATAAAATAAGAGCATATCAGCAAATAGTAAAAGGAGAGGAAGTACCTATAGTATATAAACACCTATTATCCCTAGTAATGCGTATAAAAGCTCACTTAGAAAAAAGAGATAGTCGCTATACAGGGTTTAAGTTTAGCAATGTATCTCCGGGTTATATGGATTATACCTATTTTCCTTTTTATAACGAGTATTTAAGAGGAGAGCTATTGCGTTTTGGGATTGTCTTAAATCATGCTGAAATGCGTTTTGAGTTATGGCTCATGGGACAAAATGCTGAAATACAAGATAGATATTGGCAGTTATTAAAAGATAGTAAGTGGAATCAGGGAGTGGAGCAGATGCCTATGTATAGTGTATTAGAAACAGTCTTAGTAGACAATCCTGACTTTAATAATGAGAAGGAATTGTTCGAAACGATAGCTACTCATGCAAAGCGTGATATAGACGAAATCATAGACTATCTACAAGTATTATAATCTTGTGATGCTTGTATGTAGTTGATATTTTGCTTTGGATGAGCCTATAGTCGCTGTAATATCATTCCGTAGTGAGTCCGTTATTTTGTCTAAAAAAACGGACTCACTACGGACTCACTACGGACTCATAACGGACTCACTACGGACTTATCCTGTCTCGTCCTACTATGACTGTACAGTTTCTTTGATCTCCACTAACTGTATTGTATGTTTTTAAGAAGAAAGTACACTCTTCAGAAGTAGTTAGACTGGTGTGCTAGTGTGATAATACTTCTCTAAAATAGCTGTTTTCATTAAGGTGAAAGCAGATTTAAAAATGTATTTTCGTGTTTTATTTTAGAAAAAAGAAAGTCAATGGAAATCGTGTTATACCCTAAATTTGAAGAGGTCTTTATAGATGATACAGTAAGGGGAATCTTCTATCCACTGTGTACAGTAGAACTAGCTTCTGGTAAGAATGTACACTTTGTCTCTCATAATGGAATGTGGACAAATGATGAAAGTAATTCTGATCAGAACTCATTTGATCATTTTTGTTTCTCACTAAAGGAAGGTAAATATGTATTTAGTGGAGATATCACTCTATATAAAGGACATAAAGTGGCTCAGGCCGTATTTTCTGTATTAGAAGAAGAGTTCTGGACAAATGCAGACTATTATTTTAAAGCGAAGATGTCTCTAGAAGACTATACGGAGAGGGTAATACCTTTAGTGACTGACTTAGCTGATGATGAGCTAGATCTAGAGACCTATCTAGAGTTCTTCTATGCCTATTCTTTAAACAAACTAGTTTTTCAGAAAACAGGACAATTTGCTAAATATAGACAATTAATAGATGGCTTTGGCAAGGCAGATCCTAGCCCTTATGTGTATAAAGTGGGAGACGAGGATTTTGATACTACCTTGCGTTATAACGAACTAAGTGAGATAGCTCCAGCTTCTTTTATATCAGAAAATTATCCCCCTATAGGGATGACGATAGGGTGTGAGTTCTTTACAGATGGCAATGACTGCGTACTTTATTATAATGAGAAAGAGGACACCGTCATTTGCCTTAATACTTATTCTTAAGATTATGAAAACAATAGAACAACTAAAACAAGAGATAGGACGCACTATCACAGCCTTTGAAGTAGGAGGTTTTCGTCCGCTAAATACCATTGAAGAATCTTGGATTGCTCGTGTTACGGCATATAAAGAAGAAGAGGGAATACCGCTAGATGATCAAGGGAGAGAGATGATTCCTTTGTTACAATTGTATTTACCTAATCTGCCTTTTGTACCCAAGGCTTTAGAGGGGATAGTGTTACTGACGGTATTTATGTCTTATGATTACCCTGAACAATTAGAACCGATGGGAAATAAATGGGTGATTAGAACCTATGATTCCTTAGAAGGCGTTGTACAGAAGGAATTGACTAATAAGGATTCTATTCTACATCCATTTCCTTTAAAACCGCGATTAGAACAGGTAGATTATCCTATCTGGGACGGAGGAGGATTAACCATAGAACAGGAGGATCGAATCTGTGAGATGGAGGATGAGGGGGTGATGGAAAGCTACTACGATGTGTTTGATGCACATTGTTATGACACTAAGTTAGGAGGGTATCCTTCTTACTGTCAGCCAGGTATCGGAGTAGATGAAGAGTATGGAGAGGGATACGAATTTGTATTCCAAATCTCGACTAATGAAAAAGTGAATCTGAATGTAGTAGATAATGGAAGCTTTATGTTTGCTTATAATAAACAATCAAAGGGTTGGAGTATCTATTATGATTTCTATTAATGTATTGCGTATTGTGTAGTTGTGCTGTGAATTAATAAATATATTGATAGATTACTTGTGTAATGTGTAGAGAACGGATATAAACTGACTCTTTTAATCCATTTTTGTAACTTAGTGAGTATACTTAAAACCATAATTATGAAAATGAAAGCAGTACGTTTTTTAGGACTACACGATGTGAAAATCGTTGATGATATGCCTATTCCTGTACCTACAGGAGAGCAAGTATTAATTAAAGTAGCAGGTGCTGGAGTTTGTCATTCAGACTTGCATGTGATAGATGATGGTATTGTACCTGGGCCTTTTACCTTAGGTCATGAGAATGCTGGTTATGTAGAGGCAATGGGTGAAAGTGTAACAGGATTTAAAAAAGGAGATGCCGTAGTAGTATATGGTCCTTGGGGGTGTGGACATTGTAAGCCATGCAAACAATCTTCTGAGAACTACTGTGATAACCATGCGAGTCAGGCTGCAGGAGGAGGGTTAGGATTAGACGGAGGGATGGCAGAGTATATGCTAGTACCTTCTTCTCGTTTATTAGTGCCGATAGGAGACTTAGATCCTGCTATAGCAGCGCCTATTACAGATGCGGCTTTGACACCATATTCTGCGATTAAGAGATCGTTGCATAAACTGTCTCCTGACTCTTATGTAGTGGTTATCGGTATTGGAGGATTAGGGCATACTGCCTTACAGATATTAAAGGCCGTTAGTAGCGCTACTATTATTGCATGCGATATCACTCAAGACAAATTAGATTTCGCTAAGAAAATGGGAGCTACCTATACTGTTAATTCGACAGATAAGGATGCTGCAGAGCAAATCGTGAAGATAACAGGTGCGAAGAAAGCTATAGCTGTACTTGACTTTGTAGGAGCGACCTCTACTATCGAATTAGGAGCAAAAGTAGTGGGATTAAATGGAGACCTTACCATCATAGGACTGTCAGGAGGTAACTATCCTTTTGGCTTCGGAAAAGTCCCATTGGGAGTAAATGTATCTATACCGTATTGGGGGTCTGAGGTAGAACTAATGGAAGTTATAGAACTAGCTAGACAAGGGCATATCCATATCGAAGTAGAGAAGTTTCCTTTAGATCAGGCTCTAGAGGTATATGATAAAATGAGAAGAGGAGAACTGAAAGGTAGAGCCGTATTAATACCTTAAGATATAGTATATTAAACCCAGAATAAGCGTTAGCCAAATACTACAAAGCAATTCTACTTCATATCTCTTTCATTAGCTCTAAAACCATACTATAGTATGCTTGTATCACTAATTCAGAGCTATTTTGTATAATTACTTTTCGTTTATCTGTCTATCACTGATTCTGGGTTAAAAAGACAGCTCATAGGCTGTCTTTTTGTTTAATTATTGTTTTAGTAAGTAGTATCCCGCTTCTGAAGGGTGATCTTGTACCCATGTATCCTTATCTTCTTTATGGATGAGGTAAATAATCATAAAGTCTCCCATAGCTGATACAGTAAAAAATATGCCGAATAATAGCATTCCTAAGCTACCTGTCCATATAGCGAGTATAGAAGGGATAAAGCCAAGTATAATAGCTGGCATGATCGCGCCTATACTATAGGGTCTGACTTTAAGTGGCTCTTTACAATGACAGTAAGGAGTGAGATATTCTTTTAGAAAGCCAAGCTTTATAGACTTAAATCCTTTCTTTGCAAATATAGCCCATGTAGCTCCATGTATAAGCTCATGTACTACGATTCCGAGAGTCATAACGACTATGTATAAGAAGCAATAGCCCATGACTAGTAATGGATGTAGTCCTTTTAGATTAGAAATACTAATTATTTCTCCCCAAACGAGATAGTATCCAGCAAAATTAACTATCGCAATAGGGATTAAGCTCAGTAGTGCATACCCATTTGCTTTTCCTAGATCAATGGTCTTCTTCTCTATGGTATAGTCTTCGAATCCTTCAGGCTTAGGTAGCTGAATAGGAGTAGTGGTATTTTCTTCCAATGTCTGTTAGTTAGGTTATTAGGTATGTAAATTAAGAAAAAAAAACAATATAATGTGCTTTGTACTGTTTAACCTCCCATTCGTATATGACTTTCTGATAGAATGATATCTAATTTTGCTTTAGTCAAACGAATTAAAAAAAGAAGAAATGAAGTTAGCTGAGATTTTAAAAGAAACAGATAAACCAGTATTGTTACAGTTTTTTGCAGAATGGTGTGGACCCTGTAAGATGTTGACTAGGATAATAGATGAATCGGTAGGAGAGATTACAGAGCATGCCTATTTGCAACGTATAGATGTAGATCAGCATCAGGAGATATCTGCTCAGTTTCACATACGAGCGATTCCTACTATGGTACTTGTAAATCAAGCAGGAGAGGTACTGTGGAAGCACACTGGAGTGATGGAGGTAAGAGATATCGTAAAAGAGATAACGAAGTAATTGATTATAAAGAGTTAGCCTAGTGTATATACTTTGGTATATTAGAGTATATAAAGGTTATAATTGCATTTTATATTATATGAGCAAGTAGGCTGATGGTCTACTTGCTTTTTTGATGGTATAAATAAAGGAGCTCATGGAGCTCCTTTACTGTTTTTATTTGAACATAGATATTATTTCATTAATTCGCTAGTAAATAGAGAATTGTCTTTTAAGTGTATTGCCTCGTATTTAATAGGATATAAATAATCTTCTTTAGTAAGAGGACTTGTAATAAACTTGATATAAGCTAGTATTAATTCTTCATTTGTTAAATCAGATGTATCAATAGAGTTTTTACCAAAGAAAAGAACATGTACTGATGCATCGGCTAATATTTCCCTAGCTTCATTATATCGGTTTGTATCTTTATCTTTATATATATTAAATGCTGTTCTTATATTGTCACCTTGTTGAACTGACTCAATAAGTAAATCCGCTCTTCTTCCAAAATAAGTACTAGCAATTAAAATAGGAGATTGGTTTTTTATTTCATTATATTTTTCGTCGGTAATATAGGATCCTGGAATATCCATATCTAGAGAATAAGTTATTCTTTCTCCTATACTTCTATAAATTTTTTTAGAGCTTTTCTCTATACCATAATAATGCTTAGCAGCATCATAAGTATTGTAATATTTATCTAAACCTTTTAGATCAACTTCTGATGGAGTGTTAAAACTAAAAGAGACGTTTTGTTGTTGTTGTGCTATAATAGGATATAATTCTTCTAGTTTTTTTAGCCAACTTTCTTTTGAAGTATCTGTTATCTCAAAACTTTTGATAGCAACAGAAGGAACAATAACTAAAGCCTTATCAGTAATAGCTATTTTTTTTACTTCTGAACTTGTTAATGATTTTTCACTGAAGATGGCACCTTGATAGAATTCATCTGATTTTGTAACATAGTTGGACTGAGCGAAAGTTGCACTACTAAAAGCTAAGGCAACTAGAGTATAAAGTATTTTTTTCATGATGTCTTAGTTTTTTTGAGTGTATTTAAATTCAACTTTCAAGTATTTACCACTTGTGTTCTTTAAGTGATTATACTTATTAGCAAATGTAGTAAAGTCTACTTCTCCGTATTCTTGAAGAGAAGCTACGTTGTTTACATTTAATGTCTTATGTGCTCCCTTAATACGAAAGGACGAAGAGTATATCGAAAGACTCTTTTTGTCCTCTGATATTTTAGCGAAAGTATAAGATGGATAGTCTTTAGTCGCTTGGATTACGATATTGTTATTCTCTATCTTAACAGTATATTCTTTTATTTTACTTTTGTTATAAGTAACTACTAGCTTTTCTTTATCCAAGGTTAGTTGGACAGGTTTTAAGTAGGCTAGAGTAGGTTCCCATTCTTTAGAAACAGTGCTTCCTAAATCTGTAGTAGCATTGTCTTTAAAAGATAATTGCTTAACAACATTCTGAGCACTAAAATCAAAAGTAATTGCTTTGCTTGGTTCTGGTTTCTCAGGCTCAGGTTTTTCTGGATCAACAATAGGTGGCTTTACTGGGCTGTTGTCATCATTGCTACAAGCTGTAGTAGATATTCCTATTACTAGTGATAGAAATAGAAGTTTAATAGAGTTGCGTATCATAATATTCTTAGATTATGGTTGTAATTCGAATATATGATGTTTTGTTAATATTAACAAGCGCCTTGTTTGATTATGTAAGGATATTTTGATAAAATATTTGTTTTTTTGAATAAAAAATTGTGATATGTGTTTATTTGTTAGGGTGATATGGTTGATGCTGTCATTAAGTGTCTTTTGAAAAATAGTAAAAAAGCAATAATAAAGGAGCTCATGGAGCTCCTTTATGTGTTATTTTTAATAATAAGTATCTTGCATTATATCACTTTCGTAATTACCTCGATTGTTTAGGTGAATACCATTATATCTAATTGGGAAGTAATAATCTTCCTTAGTAGCAGGTTTAGTAATAAACTCAATATATTTTAAAATCATTTCTTGATTCGTTAAATCAGATACATCGATGCTGTTCTGTCCAAAAAAGATCATATGTATAGACGCATCATATAGGATTTGATTTGCTTCTTCATACTGTTGAGTCTCTTTATGACTATAAATATTAAAAGCTTTTGTTACATTTTCTCGTGATTGATTAGATTCAATTAAGATATCAGCTCTTTTTCCGAAACTTATGCTTGTTACTAAGATAGGATCTTGACTCTCGATGTTTTTTAATGCTTCCTTTGAAATATATCGACCTTCTTTATTGATTGGGTCAACAATATTTAAAGAGAAAAGAATCTGCTCACTTTTACCAAAGAATAAGTTCTTAGAAGTTATTTTTTCCACACCAAAGTAGTTTTTTAGCGCTTCATAAGTATTGTAAGCTTTATCTACATATTTTAAAGAGTTGACTTGAGAAGGACTTGAAAATGAAAAACCTTCATTATTATTACTTTCAGCTAGTTTAGTGTAATGTTTATCTATAATAGAATGCCAATGATCTTTAGAATAATCGCTAATTTCAAAAGCTAACTCTCCTAAAAAAGAAGGAAGAAGCACATGACTTGTTTCTGTTGCAGTAGCTAACCTTTTAGGTTCAGTACTTTTTAAAGATTTTTCGTTAAATATTGCACCTGGATAGAACTCTTCTGATTTCACTGCATTGCTACCAAATGTCTGAGCGAAAGTTGCACTACTAAAAGCTAAGGCAACTAGAGTATAAAGTATTTTTTTCATGATGGCTTAGTTTTTTTGAGTGTATTTAAATTCAACTTTCAAGTATTTACCACTTGTGTTCTTTAAGTGATTATACTTATTAGCAAATGTAGTAAAGTCTACTTCTCCGTATTCTTGAAGAGAAGCTACGTTGTTTACATTTAATGTCTTATGTGCTCCCTTAATACGGAAGAACGAAGAGTATATCGAAAGGCTCTTTTTGTCCTCTGATATTTTAGCGAAAGTATAAGACGGATAGTCTTTAGTCGCTTGGATTACGATATTGTTATTCTCTATCTTAACAGTATATTCTTTTATTTTACTTTTGTTATAAGTAACTACTAGCTTTTCTTTATCCAAGGTTAGTTGGACAGGTTTTAAGTAGGCTAGAGTAGGTTCCCATTCTTTAGAAACAGTGCTTCCTAAATCTGTAGTAGCATTGTCTTTAAAAGATAATTGCTTAACAACATTCTGAGCACTAAAATCAAAAGTAATTGCTGTGGCAGGCTCAGGTTTCTCTGGCTCAGGTTTTTCTGGATCAACAATAGGTGGCTTTACTGGGCTGTTGTCATCATTGCTACAAGCTGTAGTAGATATTCCTATTACTAGTGATAGAAATAGAAGTTTAATAGAGTTGCGTATCATAATATTCTTAGATTATGGTTGTAATTCGAATATATGATGTTTTGTTAAAATTAACAATTTTAATTATCCTTAATTGTGTAATTTATAATGTAAAACAGATTGTGTAGAAGGATGCATAATACTATTTAGTTGATGTTGATATAAGTACTGATGATGATGTCAAAACGTGTCTTTTGAAAAATAATGAAAAAGCAATAAAAAAGGAGCTCATGGAGCTCCTTGTACTATTTTATATTCAAGAGAAATGCGTAAATACTTTCCTTTAATATCTTTTAGATGATCGAATTGTTTGGTAAAGGACAATAGATCGATTGTTTGATAGTCGTGTATTTCTTCTTTTTGTGTCCTTAATGAGACCTTGTCTACCCCTTCTATTTGGTAGAAAGAAGAGTATAGTGTAATGCTTTTATTATCTTCAGCAAGTGTAGCAGCTGGTAGAAGAACGCCATCACCTCTGATAAAGTGAATAGTATGATCTATCAGTTTGATTACATAGTTTGTATCCTTACCGTTGCTTAGTATTACACGTAGACGCTCTCCATCTAATGTCATGGATACCGGTTGAATGGCTTCTATTTTCTTTTCCCAATCTTGGTCTAAGGTTGTTGTTCCTTGATTGGTCGTTGCTTTGTCTATGAAGGTACTCTGCTGTTCTATAAAGAGAGTCTTAAAACTATAGGTATGAGGCTCTGCTAAATCTATGACAACTTCTTCTACAGGTGGTGTGATTTTAATATCATCGTCACTGCTGCATCCTAATATTAATAGACTTAATAATAGAGATGTGATTCCTAATTTACTTATTCTAAGTATCATGTTTAGACTTCTTTTAGTAGGTTACTAGAAGACAAATATAAATCAAATTTTCTCTCTTTTCATTTCATTAATAGGTTGACCTTCATCATTAAAAAAGGATTTTCCACAGTTGTGACAGGTACCTTCAGTAGGAGGAGTATCATCTTGTCCGATTTCCCACACAAATGTAGCTCCACAAGAGCAGTTGATTACATAGAAAGGGTCTTTATCTGCTTCACTGGTGAACTTGTGAAAAATACCAAAATCTAGAGTTAATTTGCTAAGTTTTTTGAGTTCCTTTTTTTTGATTACCCCTATATAGTAGGCTTCATCACCTCTTTCTAGATTAAAGATAGTATAGCTTTTAGGAAGCTTTTTTCTAATTTGATTAATCATATAAGAAAGGGAGTCTTCTTGTTGTATTTTTCCCTTTTTAATAGCTTTAGAGACCTTTTTATCTAATTTCTTCTCGTTGACAATAAACTCTTCTCCTAATGTATTCATACGGTGGATAAGAAATGAGATTGCATCGCTGTCTAAGTTAGCTTGATTTACATCTACTTGGAGGATCACATTGTTTTTTAGAAGGAAGTTAAATATAGCATCTTCTTGTATTGTATCTTTTGTGTTTTCTAAGACACAGGCTAGCTCTTCGCTAGATAGCAATGCGTGTAATACTTGTTGATTAGCTTTTTTCATAATGGTTTTGTTTTTTATTATGCATTATCGTTAGCTGTAAGGGACAAGAAATCTTCTAACAAGATACAAATTTATTTAGGTTAGAAATGTTAATAATGCGATTTTTATTTTGGACTTATTGCATAATAAATATTTAAATGGACTTTGTAGAGATATTTTTTTAAAAAAAGGGTGGAATATGTAGAAGATAAATGTACATTTAGCCCTTGGTAGTATAAAGAATTACTATTCGATAATTAAATATAGATAATGGACAACCTTTTTTTATTATATATCCATGGATATGGATCAAACAGAGAATCACGTAAATTTTATAACATAAAAGAGTCTTTACCAGACTTTCCGGCTGCGGTCTTTGAATGGGATGAGAACACAGATTTTAAGTTGTTATTACAAACAGCTGTAAGACAGACAGCAGAGATTGAACAGATCATTTTAGTAGGAGACTCTACAGGAGCTAATTTAGCGTACCAAGTAAGAGAAGCTCGAAAAGCGCTAGGGTTAAAGACAATATTAGTACTAACTAGTCCATTGCTAGATTATGATAAACGCCTTAATGCGGATCTACAGTTTACAGAGAATCTTCAAGAGAGTTTAATAAAAATAAACAATGTAGAGGATGCTTTAGTGATTATGGCTAAAGAAGATGAGGTAATTGACTTTAGTAATTTTAATGTAAAGAATAATGCTTCTAATAGTACTGTGATTTATGTAGAGGATAATCACAGGTTAGAAGGATTTATCAATTATGTGGGGTATATAATAGGTTATATAGTCAATAAGAGTGTAAGACCAGAAGTAGAAGTAAACTAAAATAGCAAAGCAACCTGAGGGTTGCTTTTTTTAGATATTTTGCACGCTCGTTGGATGTAATTAAAAGGTTTGATTTTTAATAGTATTTATTGGACTATCAAAGATGAATTTATTTTAACCTTTAGAAGATTTAGATGTGTATGTAAGTTATGTGTATAGAAAAAGAATCAGAGGAATAAGTACTTGCTATATTAGGGTGCTATGGTTTAAGGTAATTACTTCAGAGCAAACTAATTAAATACAAATAATTAAAACCAAGCATTACAAAGAAGTCAGTGTTTATGTAAATTATAAGTTCACTTTAAATCATCGCAATTTTAAGGTTTTGGGAGGGTTTTAGGAAGAGAGTTTTAAGAGTGAAAGTAACTTTGGCTAGTATTCAGAATTTAATATTAGATGATCTGAACAGTATAGTATTGGGACTTGTAATATAGAAATGACAGGAAGTACTTATGACTGGGCATTAAGAGGGTGTTTTTAAGAGGATGAGGTATAAATAAAAAATCACCAAGAAATAGTCTTGGCGATTTTTGTTGTTGAAAGGATTTGATTAATCTAAATGAATTAGGTATTGATTTCTTTCATCTCTTTTATGAGCTAAATGAGCTGTTTTTGGGGAGATACCAAATAGAGGAGAGAAGGTCTTAACCTTAATAGTTCTATTGTCGTCATAGAATTCTAATATTCTTATAAAGCCGTCTCCTCCGTTACCTTGATGGCCGCCACCTTCTGATTGCATATCAAAGAGCATCTGGTGTACTTCTTGTCCAAAGTTGTTTTTATCTACTCTATATCCTTCTCCCGAAATATGTCCAGATAGGACTAATTGCATATTCTTTGTTTCTTTTACTATTTTATTCCAAATCTGTTCTCCATTATTAGATTCAGGGAGTAATATTCTGTCTGATTTTCTTTCTTTTTTATCCTTAAAGTAAGGTTCAAAGATTATCCATTTGTTATCTCCTTCTAATCTTGTATCATTGCGATTGAGATAGGCGTGTGTTAACAAGACGATTTGATGATTTTCATATTGTTTAAATTTTAGAATTTCATTTGCCCAGTTTAGGGTTGTGTTTCGTGGAGCGTATTCTAGGTTGACAATCAGGTAATCTTTATTGTTAATTCCTTTAAACTCATACATGGCATTCGTTAGCGTAGGTAAGTTATGCTCATTAAGTCCATGTTGTACAAGATGTTTTTGATTTAAGTAATTCTTAGTTATAGGGAAGTACTTGTCATATTGGGTAGTTCTCGTTCCTTTAGAGTCTATGGTGTAATCGTGATTTCCTGTTGCTAGAATATAAGGAATCTTATGATCTAAGATAGTAAAGGATTTATCTATAAACTCCCATTGTTGCTTAGAAGAGAGATTTCCATTTAATCCAGGAAGGATTACATCATCTTGTTCTACTAAGTCACCAGTGCACAGTACCATTTTAATATTTAGTTGATCTATATTAGCCTCTATCCATCTATTAATAAGGTCTAGTATAGGTTGATTTTGGCTATATTTAGAATAGTTTTGAATATCAGGAATTAAAATCATAGACCAAGAGTTTGGCTGGTCTAATTCTACTTTTGTCGCATATTGTTGAGCAAAAGAAATAGGGGATGCTAATAAAAAAAGCACCCCTATTTGGAAATATAAACTATACAAACACTTCATTTTAATAACCAGGGTTTTGGGTAAGGTTAGAATTGATAATAATTTCTTTTGACGGAATAGGCCATAAGTATTGCTTATTCTTATCAAAAGCCCTGGTGGCTAATACTTTTATTTTTCCTTTACTAAGTAATCCGTCAAATACAGGTAATCCATTTTCATCTATGGTTGGTGTTTCTGACCAGAACCACAGTCCTTTATCAACTACTTCTTTTTTTAGTTTGTCAGGGTCTAACATACCATAATTTGGTCTAGTTAGGGCGATTTCGGCATGTTTCCAACGCATAATATCTTCAATTCTTCTATTTTCCCAAGCAAATTCTACTCTTCTTTCTATTCTAAGGTATTTTCTCATTTCAGTTTGTGATGAGATAGTAAGTAATGGAGCAGTAATACCAGAGTCATTATAAGCGCGTGCTCTTACTTGGTTAAACGCTTTAAGCATTTCGCTATCTAATTGGTTTAGTTCTATTTTTGCCTCTGCATACATTAGTAGTACATCAGCATATCTCATAATAACAATGTCAGCATCAGAATAAGAATCATCAGACCAGTCTGTATCAACTCCTTTTTTTAGTGTTAATCCATTATAAGAAGCATAGGTATCTACAGATCTTGTGTCTTTATTTTTTACTTGCTTACCTGTTGTAGTGTTAAGGACATTAGTAGAGTAAGGGTTAGGATCATAAATATATCCAAGGTGATCAGTACCAAATTCTACTATAGTTTCTTTTAATCTCGGATCTCTGTTTTTAAAAGGGTTTTGAGGATCAAAAAGAGGAGATTGATCTATTGTTTTCCCATCCGTGCATAGATAAGTAGCAAATAATTCCCAAGAAGGTTGTGCTACAGAGCTTCCACCAGCATTTCTAGTATAGAAATTCTTAACTGAGAATATAGAATTATGTTGAGCAGAACGTGGAATAGCAAACACAGTTTCAGAAGAATTCTTAGTTTTAGAAAGGAAATATTCTCCATAATTACTGTGTAGCTTATAATTATTTAGTTTTATACACTCTTCAGCAGCCTTACGTGCTATTTCATAATCGTGAAGATTTAATGCTGTTTTTGCCTTAAACGCTAATGCTGCACCTTTTGTCAATCTTGAATTCTGTGTTCCATTGTACTTAATAGGTAGGTTATTGATTGCAAAGTTAAAATCATTGTACACTTCTTGTAAAATAATTTTTTTATCAGTTCTTCCCATTTTGAAAGCCTCCTCTATCGTAAGCGTTTGAGTATAAAAAGGAACATCGCCAAAGAAAAACAGTAATCTACCGTAGAATATAGCTCTAAAGGCACGTGCTTCAGCTTCAAACTGTTTTCTATCTACTTCTGATAGATTACCTCTGTTTTGCGTTAAGTTTTCTAATATAGTATTTGCTCTAGCAATTCCTTTATAAGTATTCTTCCACAATGCAGCACTTGTACCCCATTCACTATTAATGGTACCAGCAGCATATTCATTCATTACTTGTCTTTGAGACCAGTTATCTGTTAATCGTTCACCAGCCCAGCCTGTTTCAAGATTCCAAAGGTATTCTCTGTAAAAATCATTAATAGAAAGTTCGTATTCATTTTTATCAGAATACCAATTTTCTGAAGAAGCACTAGAAGGAGGGTTTAAATCTAAATCAGCACAACTGCATGTAAAGATAAGTAAGCTAAGTATATAAAGTATTTTTTTCATTTTAGATAATATTAGAAGTTAACAGATACCCCGAAGTTGAATGATTTAGCGATGTATGCATTATATGCTGATTCTGGATCATATCCCTTTGGAAAATTACTGAATGTAAAATAGTCGTTTAGAGAAATAAATACTTTAAGCTTGTCTAAATGCACTGAGTTTACTAAATCTTTAGGGAAATTATAAGCTAAAGTGATATTCTTAATACGGAAATAAGCTCCATTAATTAACCAGAAATCAGACATTTTATAATTGTTGTTTTCTGCGCTTATATGCGATAATCTAGGGTATTTAGCATTTAGATTTTGTTCCACAGTATTGTATGGGCTCCAGTATTGACCATCTATCTCTTGCATTGGACTTGTCCATGAAGATTGGAAAGGTCTGATTTGGTTTTCTGTCAATAGACTTTTTTGTTTTCCAACTCCTTGGAAAGCTATTCCTAATTCCACTCCTTTGTAATCAAGGTTAATATGTCCACCAAATATGTAACGAGGTAGTGAAGAACCTAAAGGCACACGATCATAATCTGGTGATATGATTCCATCAGGAACACCATCAGGTCCACTTATATCTAGATATTTAATATCTCCTGGTTTTACAGCATTAGATAGTTTAGGGCTATTATCTATTTGTTCTTTATTTTGAAATAGACCATCAGAAATATATCCGTACCATTCGTTAAATGAAGTTCCTTGTCTTATGATTTTTCCATTAGACATAACGATACGTCCTCCCAAATCCCCCATAGTGGTTCTAGAGTCTGATAGATTAGCTCCTATAGAGTATTTTAGGTCACCAATCTGATCTCGCCAATTAATATCTAAGTCCCAACCTTCAGTGTGCATATTACCAGCGTTCTGTTGAGGGTTTTCAAATCCCATAAAAGCAGGAATCTCTAACTCTAATAGCATATCTCGTGTCTTCTTTTTATAATAATCAGCTGTGATACTAAGGCGATTTCTTAAGAAATTAATATCCAAACCAAAATCAATTGATTCTGTTGTTTCCCAAGTGATGTTCTGGATAGCATATTGCGTTTGAGCAGCAGTTAGAGCAGAGATAATCTGGTTGTCTTTATAGAATAAGGTATTAGAAAAATTGATTGAAGATTGATATGGATAGTTTCCGATTCGTTCATTTCCTAGAGTACCCCAAGAACCTCTAAGTTTTAAGTAGCTTATTACATTTTGGTTTTTCATGAAGTTTTCTTCTGATACTGTCCATCCTGCAGAAAAAGAAGGGAATATCCCCCATCTGTGATCTTTGTGAAAGCGTGAAGAACCATCTCTACGAATATTAGCTTGCAAATGATATTTGTTGTCAAATGAATAGATTAATCTAGAGAAAAGAGATTGATAAGCTGTCTCTGTTTTATCACCAGAGTTAGTCATAAATTCTACAGGAGCAAGGTCTAAATATGGAAAATTAGGCAATTCCATATTCATTGCTTTAGCGCCTAAATTATCTATAGAAGAATAATTATCTTCATACCCTAATAATAGATTAATACTATGTTTTTTTAGATCTTTAGTGTAAGTAGCAAGCACTTGTTTTGTCAGTATTTTGCTTTCGTTTCTATTCTCAATTAAAGTATTGTTTGTATGACCATTTATATAGCCTGAGAAGCGCTCAGGGTTCTCAGCATCATAATATTCTATTTTTTTTGTAAAGTTCTTTCTTCTATCAAAAGCTAGTTGTGGGGCTAAAACTAATGAAACTTTTAAATCTTGAATTGGCGTAAAGTTCAAGGCTACTCTTCCGTATATTTTATCAGAGTGATGTCTTTTAGTTCCTCCATGATACAAACTAGCATAGGCATTAGAACCTGATTTTCCTTCAGCTATTCTTCCATCTTGCCAAGTAGCAGCATATACAGGAGCATAACGCATAGCTTCCCATACAGGGTCATTAACAGGGGAAGTTTGTTGGGTTGTATTATATGATAAATCAATATCTCCAGAGATAAAATCATTAACCTTGATGTTGTTATTTACACGAGTCATAATTCTTTTGTAATTCTCAATATCATAAATTGCTTTGATATTCTCATAATCTACACTTGCACGCGTCTTAATTCGCTCACCACCACCAGAAAGAGAGAAGGAGTGTCTTTCTTTTGCAGCAGAATCTTTTAGCAATAGATCTTGCCAGTCTGTAATAGGGTATTTATTAGGGTTCTCTAAGCTCTTCTGATACCAATTGTCTATGTCTTGTTTGCTATAGATACCATATTCTCCTCCAGGAGCTGTACCTGCATCATTCCAAGACATTTCATTGATCATCTCCATGTAGCGTTTATAACCAACAGACTTAGGCATCATCGTAGGTTTTTCAAAGGCGTAATCAGATTTATAAGAGAAGTGAAATTCGTTATCTTTAGCGCGTTTAGTTGTAATTAAAATAACTCCTGCTGCTGCTCTAGCTCCATAAATAGAAGCTGCTGCTGCATCTTTTAAGACAGATATTTCTTCGATATCATTAGTGTTTACTTGATCCATATCATCTTGTGCCACTCCATCTACAACAATTAATGGATCTGTATTACCTATAGTAGTCACACCACGAACTTTGATATTAGCTTTAGCACCAGTTTTACTTGAGTTACGCGTTACCATTACTCCTGATAGTTGTCCTTGAAGAGCCTGCGAAAGCTGTGTTGTATTTCGCTGTTCTATTGCATCTCCACTAACTTGTCCTACTGAACCTGTAATATCTTTCTTCTTAGCTGTCCCATAACCAATTACTACAATCTCATCTAGATTAGACGCTTCTTCTCTCATTTTGATATTCATCATAGAAGAAGCCTTTACCATTTGATCTTGAAAACCAATAAAAGAGACTTTTATTAAGTCATTTGGATTTGCTTTGATATCAAAGTTTCCATCTAAGTCAGTAATGGTAGACTGTATATTACTTAAGTTTTCTATGGTTGCTCCAGGTAATGTAAATCCATTGTTGTCCAATACTCTTCCTTTAAGCATACTTAAAGCGATAGAAGAGTTTCCTTTTTTGATAGAAAGTAGATTGTCCTCTAATTTATAAGATAGATTAACTTTGGCTTGTAATGAACTTAATATTTGTTGAAGAGTAAGTGTTTTACTACTAAAGTTTACCTTAGTACTCTGAGGTAATTCATCAGTATAGTAAATCTTAATAGAAGTTTGTTTCTCTATTGTTTTTATTAATTCATTGATTGTTAATTCACTTTTAGGTAGTGCTAAATTAATTTGAGAAGATGATTGTCCTAGAGTAATATTTGACCACATCAGACAAGCTAGCGCTATTACAGGAAACTTAATTTTTTTGTAGTTGTTTTTCATGGTTTAAGTGCATAATAGGTTTTTAAATGTTTAGTTATTTTTTAAAAATTGAGATCTCTTTATTTTGTTTTTTATAGGTAAGGTCTTCTAAGAAGCAGATACTTCTCAGAATAGCATACAACTCATGTTTTGGATATCGTCCATGTAAGATGGCTTGGGTGTTAACACGATGATCAATGTGGATAGGGATACGGTAGTATTTTTCCAACTGATTGATTGCTTTATCTAAAGGGATATTATTAAAGTCAAAGTATGAAGTGTGAGCGAGTAAAGTATTATGAGCGAGTCTATCATTATGCCATACCAAACTATCATTAGCGTGTAATATTCTTAACGAAGAATCTTTAGGGTTTTCTACTGATACTATTCCTTCTATTACGTGAACTTTATGGTTATTAGAAGTCTTATCACTCACTGTAAATGTTGTTCCTAGAACTGTAGTGTTAAGGTGATCAGACTTGACTAGGAAAGGAAGATCTCTGTTTTTGGCTACTTTAAATAAGGCAGTACCTTTTAGTTTTACTGAACGATTAGAGGTATTGTATTCATCGTTAATTTCTAATGTAGTACCAGGTTCTAGTATAATAATAGTGTTGTCATCTAAAGTAATACTCGTGGTCTTTTCTGCATAATATAGATTAGTAGAAGAACTATATTGATTCCATAAAAAGACACCACTTAATAAAGGTATTGTAAGACAAGCAGCCCAGGTAGCAGTGCGTCTAAAGCGCATGCGTCGAGTATGTGCTTTCTGACTAGCTACTATTTTATTGCGTAATCTGTTTTCAACAGTTTCTTTGTCTGCGATGGTAGAAGTACCTGTTTGTTGTAATCTTTCTAACCAAGAAGTTAAAAATTGATTTTCTTGATCAGATGAGTTTTTCTTTAAATATTGATCTATAATATTTCTAATCTTGTTTTCCATGAATAGTGCTTATATCTATAAAGTGTGCTATTCTATAAATGGTACTATGCGAAAAACTTGATTTAATGATTACTTAATATAGGTAACAATTACTTAACAAATAAAAGAAAGAAGAAAAAGGCTTCTACAGAATAAGAAAGATTAGCTCTTAATAAGGATAATGCTTTGTTTAATTGGTTTTTAACTGTGTTTTCTGACAAGTTTAGGAGTTGAGCAATTTCAGAATAAGACTTCAGACTGTAATATCTCAACTGAAAAATTTCTAAACATTTTTCTGGTAATATTTCTGCAGCTTTTAATTTGACTTGTTCTAGTAGGTAAAGTTTAAATTGTTCTTGTTCCTCTACAGTAAGTAATTCAAATTCTGATAATGCCTCATAAGCAGTCTCTAGTTCTACAGAAGTAAATTTTCTATTGCGCAAATATTCTAGACATTTATATTTAACAGCTGTATAAAGATAGGCTTTAAAATTCTCAATATGTAAGGTATCAAATCTCTTCCAAAGATCAATAAATACTTCTTGAATGATATCTTCTGTCTGTGCAGTATTTTGAGTTAGGTTATTAGCATAGATATACAGAGACTCCCAATAAGACGTATACAAGTTGTTTACGAATCTATCTTTATTAGTCATTATTATATTATTTTGAGACCAAAATTATCTTATAATAAGAGTAATGTTCTTTCTCTAACTTTACTAAAGCATTAAGCTTTTTTATGTAATAAGGACATTATTTCTAAAAAGTAGTGTTTTTGTAAGGATATATTGTGTGTGTTTTACAAGGTATAGTATTGATATACTGATAAAAGAGAGAGAGTTTAAGTGAGAATATAAGTTAGTGTATGGTTAAGGAAGTGTAAAGAAATAACTATAAGATAGGAGTTGTTACGTTTTATGCGACGTCTTCTTATAGAGATTATTATATGTTGGTCTACTAGGAGATTGCTTGCTGTATTCTTGCACATTTCCTCCTGAAATGGGCATTTTGGGCAATAAAAGTGCTAGAATTCCTTTGAAAGAACGAATTATTGGTTATATAGCCTTCGTTCTTTATTCAATAGGTTCGACACAATACTTTCTAGTTGGATGGCGTGGAACTTCATTGCTTTAGGACTGAAAAAGTTTTATAAAACTAAAAAGTCAAGATGACTTCATTTCAAGAAAGTAAGAGTCTGGATAAATAATTAAAAATATTAATAAGTAAATGTGATAATTATGTTATAATAATAAGAAATAGGAATTGTTTGTTAATTAAACTTAGCGAGTAAAAATGAAATAAATAGTAGGTGGTAATCTTAACGATTTAATAAAATTGAAGACAGGCTATAATATTACATTTGATCCTACACGAAAACCTACTAAAAGTAACAACATATAATGATAAGTAAAGAGAAAATGTTTGATGCTTTATATGAAAAGCATTGGTCTGAGTTATATGCTTTTGCTCTTAACGTAACAAGGGATAAAGTTATAGCAGAAGATATTGTACAAGAGGTTTTTATTGATTATTGGAGCCGCATGAATACCATTAATGTAGAACTACCAAGGGCTTATTTTTTTCAAGCTGTTCGAAATCAGTGTGCAAAAGCATTGAGTAATAGAAACTTCAATCAAGTACAAATAGAGAATATAGCTTCTTTAGTTCCAGATCTTGACGAGATACAGTTTGAAGAAGTAAAACAACAATTATTGAACGAAATTAATCAAACTGCAATCTCACTTCTACCAGATAAATGCTTAACTATTTTTAAAATGCGTTTTTATGAGCAATTGTCTTATAAAGAGATTGCCTCTCGTCTAAATATCTCTGAAAGTACAGTAGAGAATCAAGTGAACAAGGCTTTAAAACTGTTGCGAGGAAATACAAGATATATTACAGATATGCATTTTTCTGTATTGTTAAGTATTATGTGTTAAGTAAAGTTTAGCTGTATTATCTAATCGTTAAGTATGGTTTGATACATAGGTGTTTTTTAAAATAGAAGAACATCATAGTATAAAGCATACTAAGAATGATAAAACAGTTTAAAAGAATATTGTCAAAATACGCAGAAGGAAATAGTAATAAAGAAGAAGAATCTTTAGTTAATCAGTATTTTGATCGCATGCAAATGGAAGGTGTGCTTCCAAAAGATGTAAGTACAGCTGTTGGCGAAAGGATGAAAAGAAGAATAAACCTTCAAATTAAACCAGTCCCAAAAACGTCTTTTGCAATGTACTATAAGATAGCAGCAGCAGTAGCAATTGTTTTATCATTATCTTATTATTTTCTTTTCCCTTCAACAAAAGAAATAGAATATGTGGAGCAATTTGCAGTTAAAGGACAACAGCTTCAGTTTTATTTAAGTGACTCTACCTATGTACACTTAAATTCAAATAGTAAATTAATCTACCCTAAAACATTTAACGGAAATTCTCGTGAAGTACAATTAGTAGGAGAAGCTTTTTTTGAAGTAAAACACACTTCAAGAGATACTCCGTTTTTGGTTGTTAGCCCTAAATTAAGAACACAAGTATTAGGAACAAAGTTTAATGTAAACGATAGTCCTAATGAAACAGTACAAGTAAGTGTTTATGAAGGAAAAGTAAAAGTAGAAGACAAACAAACTAAGCAACAGGTTATTTTGGCAAAAGATGAACAAGTGACTTGGACAGATGCAGTAAGTTCATTACAGAAAGCGACTATACAAGAACAGCAGTTTAATCAATGGTATAAAGGAGAAGTCAAATTTAACCAAATGGGGATCCAAGAAGTAATTACAGTATTGAATAGGCGTTTCAATACGCATTTGCAGTTAGCATCAACTAATTTACCAACTTCAACAATTAGTGGCGATTTTACAAGCGATAAAATTGAAGACATCCTTCAAAGTTTGCAATTTATATACGGTCTTCAATATAAGAAGCAAAGTGATGGGAAGATTATAGTACACCTCAAATAGTTTATGTCTAACCACAATATTATGAAATGAAATAACACAACTACAATTAACTACAAAGAAAAAACCTGTACAAAGTGGCAGCGATGAACAGGTTTAGAAGTGATAATTAATTATCCAGCAGAACAATTAACTAAAAAACAAAGATAACAATTATGTATCTCAAATTATTCAAAGGAGGTAAGAAATTATATACTCCATTAGCTACTGCTTTGCTTTTTTTACACTTATTAAGTGCAGAAAACACTTATGCACAACAAAAAGCAGCGACACCGATTTCAATTCAGTTGAATCAAGCTTCTATTACAGATGTTTTTAACGCCATTAAAAAACAATCAAATTACACTTTAATTTATAGTGATAAAGTAACCGCTTTGACCAAAAAAGTGGATATGCATATTGACGCTAAAGACATAAAAGGTATTTTAGATTATATGTCTAAACAATATGGAATTACTTATCAAATTACAGGTTCAACTATCTCTGTAAAATTAGGAGAAGTAAAAACACAAAAGATAAAAGGAATTGTAATGGACGAACAAGGATTGGGGGTCCCAGGAGCTACAGTTATATTAAAGGGAACGGACAAAGGTGTAAGTACAGATTTGGACGGAAATTTTGCTTTGGATGCTGTAGTGGGAAAAGATAGAGTACAAATTTCTTTTATTGGATATAAAACAGTTGAAGTAATAGCAGCTACTAATTTAAAAGTAGCTTTAGTAGAAGACCAAACTAATTTAGATGAAGTAGTAGTGGTGGGATATGGAAAGCAAAAACGAGTAAATGTTACAGGAGCTGTAGATCAAGTAGGAGCAGAGGTGTTTAAAGATCGCCCTGTTTCTAATGTAGCTAAAGCATTACAAGGAGAAATAGGAAACCTAAACCTTATCATAGGAGATGGAAAACCTACCAGAAGTGCAACATTTAATGTGCGTGGTACAACTTCAATTGGAGGAGGAGGGAATGCTTTGGTATTAATAGATGGAGTACCTGGTGATCCTTCTTTATTAAATCCCAATGATATAGAAAGTGTATCTGTTCTTAAAGATGCTGCTTCTGCAGCTATTTATGGAGCAAGAGGAAGTTTTGGAGTAGTTCTAATTACCACTAAAGCATCTGAAAATGAAAAGTCAAAGATTAACTTTTCTACCTCTTTTTCGGTTTTAGATCATACAGTTAAACCTGATTTAGTGACTAATGGATACCAATGGGCGAAACAATTTGACGACGCTTATTATTCTTGGAATGATTACAAAATGCATCCGTCTAAAGCAAATAGCGTATTTCCTTTTTCTATGGAATATTTGCAACAACTAAAGGAACATGACGAAAACCCAAGTTTGAGTAAAGTAGATATTGATCCTGTAACTGGAAAATATGTGTACTATGGAAATACAGACTGGATGAAAGAGTTGTATGCAGATATGATTACAGCACAAGAGTATAATTTAAGTGCTAGTGGTGGAGGGGAAAAAGCAAGCTATTACTTATCAGGTAGAATAAATTCTCAAGACGGTATTTTTAGATATAACCCCGATAAATTTAATATGTATAATTTAAGAGGAAAAGGGTCTTTACAAGCAACAAGTTGGTTGAAGTTAGAAAATAACTTTGAATATGCTGAAATGGATTATTTCTTTCCAATCTTAAATCACCCTTCAGATACACCAGTTTGGCGTAGAATATCAGACGAGGCCTTCCCTGTAGCGATGATGTTTAATCCTGATGGAACCTTAACACACAATGCGGCAATTGTATTTGGTAGTTTTGTTTCAGGAGGAAATTATTCAGATACAAACAGACAACAATTGAGAAATACAACAAGTTTTGTTGCTGACGTAATTAAAGATGATTTGAAGTTATATGGAGATTTTACTTTTAGAAATTTAAATGAAGTAGAAACGAAACAATATACTCCAGTGCCATATAGTACCAAACCAGGAGAGTTACTTGAAAGAGGAGAGAATAAGTTAGAAGAGTTGCAAGAGAAAACGACTTATAAGGGGATGAATCTTTATGCAGAATATAAAAAGCAATTCGGTAGTCACTATTTGAAAGGATTAGTAGGATATAATTACGAAAAATTGCGTTTAGACAAGCGCACTTTAGAACGCAATGAGTTAACGAATTCTTTATTACCTGATTTTGGTTTAGCAACTGGAGAGAATATTGTTTTAAAAGGAGGAGGATATCAATGGGCGACTTTAGGGGCTTTCTTTCGATTGAACTATAATTTCAGAGAAAAGTATTTTATAGAAGTAAACGGGAGATATGATGGTTCTTCAAAATTCCCACAGAATCAACAGTGGGGGTTCTTTCCATCAACTTCTGTAGGGTATCGTTTATCACAAGAGAACTTTTGGCAAAACAGTCGTTTAGCAGATATTTTACCTGAGTTGAAATTCAGAGCTTCTTATGGTTCATTAGGAAATGGAAATATCTCTCCTTATCAGTATTTAGAAACGATGTCTGTTAATCAATTAAATGTTTTATTAAACGGAAAAAATCCATTGTATACCAATAAACCAAATGTAATTCCTAATGGATTAACATGGGAGAAGGCTACTACATTCAATATTGGTTTTGATACAGAATGGTTTAACCGACGATTAACAACCTCTTTTGATTGGTACAAACGAGTTACAACAGATATGTATACACAAGGTACGCCTCTGCCACAAGTATTTGGAGCAACAGAACCTAAAGGAAACTATGCTGATTTAGAAACAAAAGGATGGGAGTTGTCGATTGCTTGGAGAGATAAAATCAACTTTAATAAACCTTTGACTTATAAGTTCCGATTTATTCTTTCAGACAATCAGTCTAAGATTACAAAATTTAATAATCCAACAAATTCATTAGATACATATTACAAAGGAATGAAGATAGGAGAAATATGGGGATTTGAAAATGCGGGTTATTTTATTGATCAGAATGATATTAATAATCATGCAGATCAAAGCTATATCCGTGTTTCTGCAGCAAATATATTAATGCCTGGAGATATCAAATTTGCAGATTTAAATGGAGATGGAGTAATTAATATAGGCGATAATACAGTAGATAACCCTGGAGATAGAAAAATTATTGGAAATTCAGCACCTCGTTTTAACTTCGGTTTTAATACTGATTTAGAGTGGAATAATTTCTTCGTATCTGCTTTTTTTCAAGGTGTAGGTAAACGCGATTTTTGGCCTGGAGCAGACAACTCTTTATTTTGGGGTGCATACAATAGACCATACAGTTGGCATCCAACAAAAATGAATGATATGATGTGGTCTGAAGAGAATCCAGATGCTTATTTTCCAAGGATGAGAGGGTATGTTGCTCTTAACAATAGAGGAGAGCTACAAGTACAACAAAGCAAGTATATCCAAAATGCAGCTTATATCCGCTTAAAGAACTTAACAATAGGATATAACTTTCCCAAACAGATGTTAGAAAAGAATAAAATAGAGAGTCTAAGAATTTTCTTTTCAGGACAAAACTTATGGACCTATTCACCCATGTTTAGAGTCTTAAAAACAATGGACCCTGAAGTAATTGATGGAGCAGATCCAGAATTGTCACCAAACGCTGGTAATGGAATGCGTTATCCGATGTTAAAAACATTCTCTTTAGGAATCGATATTACTTTTTAAAACAAGCAAACAATGAAAAAAATAATATTAATAACTGCTTTAGCAGGTTTGTTTATCACAACTTCTTGTTCAAACGACTTGGATCAATTACCCTTTGATAAACTTTCACCAGATGTAGCTTTTACAACAGAAAAAGATTTAGAATTATATAGCAATTCTTTTTATAAAATATTACCTAACGGAAATGATGTCGTTCGTGGAGATAATATGTCTGATTATGTTATTGGTCGAACAATCAATAACTATTTAACAGGTACTTATACAGCCTATGATAGTGGGGGTTGGAGTTGGAGTGATTTGAGAAATATCAATTATTTTTTAGAAAAATCAAAAGGAGCTAAGATCATAGATAAACGGAAAGCACATTACGAAGGATTGGCTCGCTTTTTCAGAGCGTGGTTTTACTTTGATAAAGTAAAGCGTTTTGGCGATGTGCCTTGGTATGACAAAACACTAACAGTAGATGATCCCGATTTGTATAAACCAAGAGATACAAGAGAATTGGTGATGCAAAAGGTTTTAGAAGATTTAGATTTTGCAATTAGTGCTATTGAAGGAGGAAAAGATAATAGTGCTTCACGAATTACCAAACAAGTTGCATTAGCTTTTAAATCTCGAGTATGTCTTTTTGAAGGAACGTATCGAAAATATCATACAGATTTAGGGTTGGTTGGTAGTTCATCAGAGTGGTTAAAACAAGCTGCTAATGCCGCAGATGAATTAATGAAAACATCTTCTTATCGCTTAAATACAGCGCAAGGGAATCAAAGCTATCGAAACTTATTTAATAAAGAAGCTGTAGAAGCTTCAGAAGTGATATTAGCGGCTAATGCAAGTGCAGCTTATAGAATCTTTAATGATGCAAATTGGTATTATACCAGTGCAACGTATGGGAATCGCTCTAATTTGACTAAATCGTTTATCAATACCTATTTAAATATAGATGGCACTCGCTTTACAGATAAAGCTGGGCATGCAACTATACCTTTTTGGGAAGAAGTAAAAGGCAGAGATCAACGTTTAGAACAAACCATTCGAATGGGAGATTACAAAAGAGATGGACAAGCTGCTGCTCCTGATTTCACCTATACTTATACAGGTTATCAGCCCAAAAAATTAACCTTAGATTCTTCTGCTACAGATGGAGTAGCAGAAAATAATAATACACTGCCTTTAATTAGGTACGCTGAGGTTCTGTTGAATTATGCTGAAGCAAAAGCCGAATTAGAAGAATTTACAGGTGCTGATTGGGACAAAACAATCAAGTTGCTAAGAGAAAGAGCAGGTATTACCAATAGTAGCATACCAACAGTCGCAGATGCCTATTTAAAACAAGAGTTTTTTCCAAACATATCAGATGCAAATTTATTAGAAATTCGAAGAGAAAGAGGAATAGAGCTGGTGTTAGAAGGCTTTAGATATGATGATTTAAGACGTTGGAAGTTAGGAGGGCTTTTAACCAAAAGCTATGAGGGCATGTATGTACCAGCCATGAATACACCATTAGATATGAATGGGGATGGTAAGTCAGATGTTTCTTTTGTTACAAAAGTACCTGCAAATCCACAAAAAGGAGTGTACTACTATATTATTGATAACAATCAGTACAAGTTGTCTAATGGTGATTCTGGGACACTTATAATTATGGACAATCTAAAACGTATCTATGAAAACCATCAGTATGTATACCCAATTCCATATAGCGCAATTGTATTAAATAGTAAATTAAGTCAGAATCAAGGTTGGTAATTTAATTGTAATAGAAATGAAAAGTCAAATAATAAGAATAATTCAAGTAGTGGTTTTATTACTTTGTTGTATCTCTTGTAATTATGAAGATGATTATACAAATAAAAACCCAAAGAAGGATCCTACAAAGTTGTTTACTCTAACAGCCTTGGTGGTAAATAAGATAGAGTCTCCTTTAGCTAAGGCAGAAGTAACTTTATATGACGAAAAGCAGAAGGAGATAAAAAAACAGGAATCTTCAACAACAGGAGCAGCTGTGTTTAGCGATTTGGTTGCTGGAAGCTATAGGTTAAAGAGTAGTTACGAAAATCAAGTTAACGAAGTAGTGGTAGAAATAAAGAATGAAGACAAAGAAGTCAAGATCAAATTAGATATTGCTCCAAAAGATGTTGTTCTTCAAAATTCTCCTATTGTAATTACTGGAATACAGGCCGATCCGCGAGGAACAGATGCAGCAGCTAATGGCACATCCTCTACTTATGATGGAGGTAAAGTAGTTGTAAATCATATTGGAGGGTACGAGTATGTACAGTTAATGGCTTTAGAGGATATTGATTTTGAGCGTACACCTTATAGTGTAGTTATGGCAAACAATGGTATTGTTGGAGATAGAGGATGGGCACAAGGAGGAAATGTAACCTATAAGTTTGATTTAGTATCAGGAAAGGCAAAAAAGGGAACCTTCTTTTATGTAGGAGGAAAGTCAAAGGTACTTTCAGGTTATGGCAGTTGTGGAAAAAGTACAGATATCAGTACGTCTAATTGGATTGCTACAAAAGACTATAAATTAGAAGCAGGAGACGGTTTTGGAGATCCTAATGGAGGAATCTTAGGGAACTTAGGGAAAGATGGTCAGAATGTAGCAGATGGTGTTGCAGTGTTCAAAGGAACAACAGTTACAGGAGAATCAATTCCTTTAGACGCTGTTTTTTATGGTACCTCATTAGACGGAGTATATGATTCGGTTAACAATTGGGGATATCGTGTGCCAGAACAAAATGACCGTTATGCAACAAAAAATAAAGAAGGTAAAGCACAACCGTTTTTTGGACAAGGTTCCAATGTACATTTGTTTAGTCAACCAGGTTCGGATGTAGGAGATTTTATCAAGTTAGGTGGTTCTACAGATAGAAAGGAATGGAAGGTACTGAGAAATTCTACTATTGTACAGCTAAGTTATTGTGCAGGAGAATCTTCTTTAACAGACATCGAGAGAGCCAATGGAGTAACAGTATTTGCAGAAGGAAATACAACACCAGAAGTACCTGAGCCTTCAAAAGGAAATGTAAGTGTCATGTCTTTTAATATTCGTCATCACGATGCTACAGATCCCTATTCATTAGAGAGTAGAAAGGAGTATATCTTACAAGTGATTATAGACGAAATGCCAGACATTGTTGGGTTGCAAGAGTTTTCTGATAATTGGTTTGAAACATGGATGCAACAACAGATGGCAGCCAAAGGTTATGGGTATTATATGGACGAAGCTAATTCATACGGATCACCTAAAGTGATCTTCTATAAAAAAGATCGTTTTGATTTGAGAGGGAGTGCTACTTATCAAATGAAATATACTGAGAATAGAAGTGGTGCATGGGTGGTGTTATTTGACAAGCAAAAGCAAAAAGAATATTTTGTAACGAATAGTCATTGGACAACTGTTTCTTCAGAAGATAGAACAAAAATGGCTAAAGATGTCGTTAATATTATCGAACAAAATTACCAGAATCGCCCTGTAATTTGTATAGGAGATTTTAATGGACAACCTCATACTACAGAAATTAATGTTTTAAAAACAACAACGCAACCAAAATTGTTGAATGCTGTAGACGAATCATTAAAAACATTTCACAAATGGGGGCCAACAGGTTCAACTACTTTAGATTATATCTTTTATTCTTCTCCTTTCAAATTAATAGAAGGAAAAGTAATACGAACAAGTTTTGGCGCAATATGGCCTTCAGATCATTGGCCTGTTATGGCAACTTTTACGATAGATTAATATGAAAAAAATACTAATTGCGATAGGGCTTTTTTGTGGTTTAAATACAACCGCTATAGCTCAAGAAAAAACACCTCATATTGTATTAATTACAATCGATGGTTTTAGACCAGATTTCTATTTAGAAGAGCAATGGGGAATGCATACAGTACGAGAGTTAATGAAAAATGGAGTAGCTGCTAAGGCAGTTACTCCTATCTTCCCTTCTGTTACTTATCCAGATCACACAACCATTATTACAGGAGAACTTCCTGCTCAACATGGAATAGTATATAACAATATTTTTGACCCTGCTACAGGCTCTCAAAAGTGGTATTGGGATTATAGTGCAATTAAAATACCAACACTATATGATGTGGTGAAGCAAAAAAAACTGACTTCTGCTAATGTAATTTGGCCTGTAACAGTCAATGCGCCTATCGATTATAATGTTCCTGATATATGGGATCTTACTAACGGATACGATAGAAGAAGTATTACAGCTTTATATACTACACCTTATAGTTTGTGGCGCGAGATACAAAATGAAGCAACAGGAACATTAAGAGCTAAAGATTGGGCAATGACAGAAGAAGAGCTGATTATGGATGAGAATATTGCACGTATGGGAAGTTATATGATTCAGCAGTATCAACCGAATCTATTAACCCTTCACTTTCCATGTACAGATCACTATGAGCACCAAGATGGTTTGGATAGTCCTTTGGTACGTGCCAGTGTTGCTGGAGCTGATCGTGCAATCAAAACAATTATTGAGGCATTAGATCGTTCAAAACTGAAAGATAACTATGTAATAATTATTACAGGAGATCATGGGTTTGAGAAAATCACACACCGTTTACAACCTAATATTTGGTTAAAGGATGCAGGACTGTTAGACGACGCAAAAACAATGGACTGGAAAGCAATGTTTCATACCCAAGGAGGTTCTGCTTTCTTGAGAGTGCAAGGAAAGAATAAAGTAAAAACAATCGAAAAGGTTAAAACTTTATTAGAAAAACAACCACAAGAAATTAGAAACCGCTATCGCATGATATCAAAAGAAGAGCTACAAAAGCTTGGTGCAGATCCAGAGGCAGAGTTAGCCTTAACAGGTTTAGATCACACAACATTTGGTGGAGGCCTTAAAGGAGAAGTATTGAGTAAGTTAAATAAAGAAGGTGGAGCACACGGATTTTTGAATAGCGATAAAAGTATGCAAACTGGATTTGTTGCTTTTGGAAAAGGAATAAAACAAGGAGTGGTGATCGAACAAATGGCTTTGATAGATATTTGCCCCTTTATTAGTGAATTATTGGAACTGGATTTTAAATTTCTTTCAAAAGAGTTAAAACAACAACTACTAAGTATCTAAAGATAGAATTAATATTATAAAGAAGGCTACTCTTTAAAATAATAGTAGTCAAATTCGGAAGATTGTAATTTTTAAATTAATTAAGTTACGTAAGCTTAACAATAGCGTAAGATTCGTATAGGAAGACATCGCTAATTTTGGGCATTGAAAAAAAGTGACATTCTGAACAGTAAGGGGATATTATCAAATCATTAAATATTCTTTTTCGTAACGAAATACTTTAATACGCTCTATTTGTAACAACATAAACCATATATAATGAAAAAAAGATTCTTTACTGTTGCCTTCTTATTTACGGCAGCATTAGCCATCGGACAGACTAGTGTGCGTGGCTATGTATTCGAGGATGCTAATAAGAACGGGAAAAAAGATAGAAGTGAAAAGGTATTAGCAGGGGTAGCGGTATCTAATGGAGTGGAGGTCGTACAGACTGATGATAAAGGACTGTATGAACTGCCTTTAACAGGGGATAATCAAATCTTTGTGATTAAACCAAGTCAATACGCTACTGTGTTAGACCAATATAATCTACCTGCCTCTTATGTAACGCATAAACCTAAAGGATCACCAACAGGAACTAAGTATGAAGGAGTAGCTCCAACAGGAAAATTGCCAAAAGAAGTAAACTTTGGATTGATTGCACAAGAGGAGTCAGCAGATTTTAAGGCTTTTATCTTTGGAGACCCTCAGCCATATAGTCTAGAGGAATTAGATTACTTTAAAAAAGCAGTAGTAGATGAGGTAAAGAATAAGACAGAAGGAATCTCTTTTGGTATCAGTCTAGGTGATCTAGTAGGAGATAAATTAGACTTGCATACGCCTTATAAAGAAGTGATGAAAGAAGTAGGGCTACCATGGTATAATGTGATGGGAAATCACGATATGAACTATGAGGCAACTGAAGATATCTATTCTGATGAGACCTTTGAGAAGAACTTCGGACCAGCTAATTATGCATTTAATTATGGGGATGCTCACTTTATCGTATTAGATGATATTCTATATCCTCACCCAATTAAAAAGAAAGGGTACCTAGGTGGTTTTAGACAAGATCAATTAGACTTTGTGAAGAACAATCTGAAGTTCGTTCCTAAAGATAAGTTAGTGGTAATTTCTTTTCATATTCCATTATTTGTTGGAAACGAAAAACACTTCGATCAAGAGTCTAGACAACAGTTGTTAGATATTTTAAAAGAGCATGAGAATATCTTACTATTGTCTGCACATACTCACTATCAGATGCATCAGTTCTATACGAAAGAACAAGGATGGTCAGGTATAAAACCATTACATGAGTATAATGTTGGGACAACGTCAGGCGACTGGTACTCAGGCGAGTTTAACGAGTTAGGTGTGCCTGCTTCTACTATGAGAGATGGAACCCCTAGAGGATATGCTACTTTAGTAGTTAAGGGGAATCAGTATGAGTTAGATTATAAAGTGTCTGGGGAATCAGATGATTATAAAATGGAATTGTTTATGCCTAAGGTTATTGCGGATAAGAAATCGAATAACTATCAGGTATATACAAATGTCTTTATGGGAACAGAGAAAGATCTAGTACAATATAGAATAGATGGAGGAGAGTGGAAAGAGATGAAGAAAGAAGAGAGTTTTGACCCAAGCTTCTATGCAGCAGTTCAAAAGTATGATTTGACAGAAAAACTATTAACTGGAAAGAAACCTTCTCACCCGATTAAATCATCTCATTTATGGAGTGCTAAGTTACCTTTTAATATTGGGGTAGGAGAGCATAAAGTAGAAGTGAAGGTGACAGATATGTTTGGTAGAGAGCATATCGCACAAAAGACATACAAAATCGAGAAAAGTAAATAGTATAGTTTTTTATAAGGTTTAGATTCTTCATCATTATAGCGAGCTCGCTTATAATCGAATCGGGATTTAAATTAAGTGTGTTGAAAGGGCTCAGTATCGTTAGATACTGGGCTTTTTCTGTTTGTGTAGGGGAGTTATATAAGAAGGTCTTCTGCTATATCTATTCTTAGAAGAATCATAAAATGTTTTCAGAGCGTTTTCTTCCTATTATCTTTACTAGACATATAAAATGAAAAATGAATATGACTAATTTAGAACTAACGAAAGCTTAGTATTATGCATTATTCTATAAAAGTAAACACGCAGCAGTTAGAAGGAGCGTTATCTCCTATAAATAAGCCTTATTATTTTGCTATTCTTATAGATGGTGAAGCTACTTTTTCTTTAGATTTTAATAGATACTCTTGCTCTGGACAGTATATCTTATTTTTATCTCCTTATCAGTTGTTGACATGGGAAAAAGTAGAAATTAAGTCAATGAAGACTATACAGTTTCATGGAGACTTCTATTGTATAGAATATCACAAAGAGGAGGTAGCATGTAATGGGGTCTTGTTTAACGCATTATTTGACGCTCCTTATGTTCCTATTCAGTCATCTTTATTTCTAGAATTGACTCAGCTTTTTGATAAAATAGAGCAATTAGAACACCAACAGTCTGCTTATGATATTCCGATTCTCAAGACGTATTTACAATTGGTATTAGCCCTGAGTAGTAAGGAGAAACAGTTGATCAATAAGAAACAAAAGACTTCAGGACTGTTCTTAGAAGATATAGTTAGCTTTCAAGAGATGCTAGAAGAGCATTTTATGGAGTCTAGAGCAGTAGCATTTTATGCAGAGCAGTATCATTTATCTGTTGATGTGTTTAGTAAAAAGGTTAGAAAGCATTATGGAAAAACACCTTCTAAATTAATCCAGGAACGCCTTATTTTGGAAGCAAAAAAACAACTTCATCTGACTTATAAGAGTGTAAAAGAGATAGCTAAGATATTAGGATTTGAGGATGAGTTTTATTTTAGTCGTTATTTTAAGAAAGAAGTAGGTGTATCTCCTAAGATATTCAGAGAACAAGTAGGAATATCAGTAGTGGCAAAAAAGTCTATGGAATAGAAGGAATAGTCCATGTTATCTCTCTGCTAAACCTTCTAGTTTTGTTGAAAAATAAAATAAAACCAATGAAACAAATTTTAGTATTATTTAGTAGTTTACAAGAGAAATCGATTCATTTTCTTCGTTTATCTATCTGTATTGTCATGGTTTGGATAGGAGGGCTAAAAGCTTTTCAATATGAAGCGGATGGTATTGTACCTTTTGTAACGAATAGTCCTTTTATGAGCTTTTTTTATCAGAATTCAACAAAAACAGTATTAGATGAATCTGACAAAGAAGTATATGAATATACTCAACATAAAAATCCCGAGGGCAAAGTAGTGCAGAAGAACATTGATTGGCATAAACAGAATGGTACTTATGTGTTTTCGTATATTCTAGGTACAGTGATTGTAAGTATAGGGATACTCGTATTATTAGGGATATGGTATCCTAGACTCGGTTTTTTAGGAGGGGTATTAACATTAGGAATGTCTTTGGTCACACTATCATTTCTAATTACTACCCCAGAAGTATATGTGCCTAATTTAGGAGGTGATTTTTCTACACCTAACTATGGATTCCCTTATTTATCAGGTGCTGGACGACTAGTCTTAAAGGATATTATCATGATGGCAGCAGGATTAGTGATCGCTGGTGATTCAGCACGTAATTTGCTTTATAAGTGATTAATAGAATTAGAATATAAAATAAAGTGAGAATAAAAGCTTAGTACTTATCTAGTATTAAGCTTTTATTCTTAGAGGAGATAATAATTTTTGAAAGTATACTATTATTTTTAATAACCGAAATGTGTGTACTAGTTAAAAAGAATTAATTAATATGAGTTAAAATATTTTATATTATTGCTATTTAATGTTTTTATTATTTATAATTATTGCAATTTAAATGTGCTTTATGGTTGTTGTTTTGCATATTTATTATTTTTTATTTATAAAAAGTAATACTTTTATAAATGGTTAAAAAAAGTAATAATCAAAAAACATTTTAATATGAAATTGCAACACACGTATTTTTATCATCCCTCTAATATTGAATGTAATGAGGAAGTAATTAAACAATTCGAAAGCCAAGGTGTCTCTATGAAAAAGATACAAGAAGCACTTGGTAGACATAATCGATTTGTAGTCGCTAAAGAGTCAAATGAAACTACGGTTTCTATGGGAATTGAGGCGGCAAAAGGAGTTTTAAAACAAAGTGGTATCTCAATAGAAGAAATAGATATTATTGTCTTTGTGACTTGTACTCCAGAGCATCAGATACCTTGTGACTCTATTTTTATACACCAAGCTTTGCAAGGAAAGAATAATACAATGTGTTATGATATTAACGCTAATTGTATTGGGGCTTTTGTAGCATTAGATCAAGTGACGCATTATCTCAATAGCAGTAGTAGAGCTAAAAATGCTTTAGTAGTTTGTTCTGATCAGTTATCTCGTATTTTAGATAGCCAAAACCCTGTAACAGCTTTTTGTTTTTCAGATTCTGCTTTTGCATTTATAGTAGAGAAAGAGACTACTACATCTGGATTAGTAGACGTTATGTATCATACAGATAGTAGTTTTTGTGATACTGTTCTGTATCCGCCTCAAGGACATTCTTGTTCTTTATCTGATGAATTGACAATGTGGGATACATCATTTGATGGAAGCGGAAGTGTAGAGTTTGCTTTAGATAAAATAGAAGTTTTCTTAGCAAAGAACAATCTAAAAATAGAAGATATCAGTTTATTCTTATTCTCTCAGTTATCACTGAAAAACATTAAGATTATTAAATCACATTATCAATTACCAGAAGAAAAAGTACCTTTTTATTCGAAAGAGTATGGGTATTCAGGAGCTTCTAGTCCTTTTTTAGCTTTACATCAATATCAGAAAGAAGGAACACCTCTAAAGGAAGGAGATTATTTTTTAATGTGGACATTAGGGGCAGGGTATCAGGCTGGTTTAATGTTGTGGAAATACTAAGTGTTTAGATGTTAGTTATCTAACTTTACATAAGGATAAACTCAATATATTCAATACTTACAGTGATTTTTTTGTTTTGAAATTACCAGATTACAAGTATATTTACTTTCAAAAAAAGTTATGAAATTTCTCACGGTATTAATCTGTCTAGTCTCATTGACGACCTTTGCTCAACCCAAAGCTATTTTGGATAAAACGACTTATCAATTTTGGTTAAACGAACCTAAAGTCGTAGAAGAAAAGAATCCTCTTATTATCTTCTTACACGGGAGAAGTCTTTCAGGAACTAATATAGATAGAGTAAAGAGATATGGCGCGCTAAAAGGAATAGAGAAAGGACTGGACATTCCTGCTTATTTAGTAGCTCCTCAATTGCCTTCTGGGCCATGGAATGCGGATAAGGTTGACGAAATTGTAAGTTATATGATTGCAAATTATAATATCGATGAGAGTCGCATTTATGTAACCGGAATGAGCTTAGGAGGATATGGTACGATGAAATATGCTGGTAAGTATCCTAATCGTATAGCTGCTGCTATTGCTATCTGTGGAGGAGGTGAAGAAAGAGATGCCTGTGCAGTGACTAATATCCCTATTAAACTTATTCATGGTGATAAAGACTTTATCGTACCACTAAAAGAGTCTAAGAAGATAATGACTGCAATCCAAAAGTGTGATAAAAAAGCGCCTGTAGAACTACAAGTAGTCAAAGGAGGTACGCATGGTAGTGTAGAGGATCTATATAGACACATGGAGGTATATAATTGGTTATTACAACATGTGAAGAGTAATGCCTCAATTAGTTCAGAAAACAAAGAAGAAATCTAAGTAGGACATTAAGTTATAACATAAACAAAGCACCCAAAGTCAAAAGCTTTGGGTGTTTTATTTACATATTATTGGCTATTGTCTTCGTTGTTTTTAAGATATACTCTATAAAATCTTCTTCTACTCTGGAGATGTCATCTAGTTGGCCATTGTCTAAACTTAGTTCCTTGAATGCTTTTTACCCTATAACCTACAGATATGATTACATCTAGATTATAAAACTTAACAGGTTTGTCTGAATTTGCAATGTGCAAATTTTGCACATTGGTTTGTTCTACTAGTTCACCTTCTTCAAATACATTCTTTATGTGTTTGGTAATGACAGTTCTATCTTTTGAAATAATTCTGCCATTTGGGCTTGAGTTAGCCATACTGTTTCGTTCTCTAAACGGGTCTCTATCTTAGTGAGGCCATCTTCTGTCTGATAAATAAGAATACTTCCATGCTCTTCCATAACATTTTTTTAAGTTTATAAGTACTTTATATACCACCAAAACCATACTGTAAATTAACAACTTTATATTTATTTAGAGAGCAGTTTTATGTTTTATCCTTATAGCTATAGCCTAGCGTATTGTGTTTTGAAAATGAGAGTTTTGTTTTGTCATTTTGAGATATTGATATGAAAAACACTTTTTAAGTTATAAATATGTAAGAGGGAATATTCTTAATTCCTATGAGGTTTTCTATTGTGATTTACTCAGAAGTCCTTATCTTTAAGTACTCAAATACCCTTAATAGATATGAAATATAAAATAGACCTATATACTCGCGTAAAGATAGATACCTCTAGTGACGCTAAGGCGTATGCTAATATGTTGTGTATAGGTGATCAATGCAAAACATTTGCAGAAGGGTTTATAGAAAACTCTCAATCTCGTATTTCGCTTATGGCTATTGTGAAGGGGTTAGAGCAGATTAAAGAAGGAGCAGAGGTGACTATTTATGCAACTTCTAAGTATGTGATGAATACCTTTGAGAAAGGGTGGGTGTTAAATTGGAAATACAATGATTGGTTAAAAGCAGATGGAGAGCCTCCATTGAATGTTGATCTATGGATGCGCTTTGCAGTTCAGATGGAGAGACATAAATTAACCTTTAACTATGTGTCTAATTATAAAAAGTATCCTCAACTAGTAGAGTGTAGAGATGTAGGCGCTGCTATACTATTACAACCCAACTTACTGATAGATGAGGTGTATAGAGCTTATCTAGAGGAGTTACAGTACAAGTTACACGATTTGATAGATGAGCATCGTGTAGCAGAGATAGAGGTGGTATTAGATACGATAGAGGAACCCGAAGAAGAGATTGTTTATGAGCCTGTATATGAGTCTTTAGATGAGATAGAGGATGAGCACGAAGACGAGGAGGAAGAAACAGAAGAGAGTCAAAGTCATACTCGTCCAACAGTATTTACTAGAATGCCTAGTGATATTAAATTGTTAGTGACTATCCGAGATCAATTGAATCAATACTTTGCAGATCAACCTACTAAAGTAGAGTTGCGTTCTACCGACTTATACGATGAAATACGTAAAAATAAGACTTTAAAAGAACGTTTTCCTCATCCAGTACTCTTTAACCGCTTCTTGCGTAAACAGCATCAAGAAGGAGTGCTAAAACAGATTATTCCGAACTGTAAGATTGATACTTTTAATACCGATTTTTATCAGTGGTATTTTCATAGATAATTTGGGATGATTTTGTTTTGTGAAAACTTGTTTTAAATGTTTTCAGATTGCTGTCATGGCTTAGTCTTGTTTCCGAAATGCTTTCAAGACCTCCCTAAAACCGTACTTTTTGGGAACAACCCGGAAAGAAAAGAGCAAATTTATAGCACTTAAACTTTGTGAGTCATTATATCCACTGCGTTTAGATATAAATATCGAACTCCGTTTTACTTCTATTTACTCCGTTTTACTCCTTTTTTTGACTTCGTGATTAATCGGATTATTGTTGTTAATTATTAAGCGCTTAGTAATCAATCATAATATTCTCCTAACGATTTGTTCATCTTGACTATCTTTAGTTGGTATTGTTTTAGAGGTAATATAATGAACTAAAAATTATTCATTATGTTAAACCCTGATTCCGCATTAGCCATATACTACAAAGTAATTCTACTTCATATCTCTTTCATTAGTTCTAAAACCATACTATAGTATGCTTTACTCACTAATTCAGAGCTATTTTGTATAATTACTTTTCGTTTATATGTCTATCTCGTAATCCGGGTTAAAAAAGAAACCAGAAAAGGCCTTAGAAGCTTGGGAGAAGGCAATGGACCTAGTTACTTACCTGTATAAGGAGTCTGTAGTAGATCAGAGTTCTAATCATGCAGATTTAATTGCTTATATCCGAGAGCGGGTGTTAAAAATTCCTTTGAGTATAGAATTATCCACCTTTGAAAACTGTATATTAAGTGATCAACTTGAGAGCACGAGAAGGGAATGTGCTCTATTGCATACCTGTTTAATGTTGACTAAGGACTTAGGTGTATTAGAAGCAGAGGTTATAGACACATTAATTGAAAGAATTGATGCTGTTAATGAGATTGTTAGTAGTCTTATCGAAGAGGAAGAAAATGAGTGGGATAAATTGCTTCTAAGGATATAAATAAATAAGCCCATCGTATGATGGGCTTGATTTTATAATTTGCCTGAAGGGGTAAAATCATTACTTTAGTAATGTATAAATACAAGTTATCAAACATTGTAAGTCATGTTCGAAAAAGTAGATAAAGATTCTTTACTTAGCCAAGAGTTTATCAATAAGTATAAACCTTATTTTAGAGAGGAAGTGCATCCTGCTAAAACAGTATTGTTAGAAGAGGGAGCGATAGCGAATAAAGTATTTTGGGTCAGTAAGGGGTGCCTGCGTGTGTGGATTAATAAAGACGGACATGAGGTGACTTTTCAATTCTTTTTAGAGAACAGTATGGTCTCATCTATTGAGAGTTTTTGGAGAGGGATGCCTAGTAAATTTACCCTTGAGACAATAGAACCCACAGTAGTATGGGTGGCTGATAAAGAAGATATAAGGCCTCTGTTAGAAGAATCTTTAGCTATATCAGAGTATAGAGATATGTTTATAGATGTGATTTTTCAGCGAACATTCGACTATGTGAATCACAGCTTATCTTTTGTACAGTCAACCCCAGAGGAGCGTTATCTCAAACTTTATGAGAGTAGACCAGAGCTTATACAACGTATTCCACAGCATTATATCGCTTCTTATATAGGAATATCTAAGGTTCACTTAAGCCGTATCAAAAGCAGGCTACTAAAGTCCTAATTTGATAACATTTGTTATCGATATACACGGTTGCTATCCAATACTTTTGTCTATATAAAATAAAGAGATATGAAAGCAGTTATTGTAAAAGAAAAAGGACAGAATCCAGTATATACTACCGATTTTAAGCCTGTAGAAGTAAGTTCATCAGAAGAAGTGTTGATGAAAATCAAGGCAGTTTCGATTAAGAATCTCGATAGAGCTATCGCCAGTGGTAAGCATTATTCAGTGAGCACTAAACCTTTTGCTCCTTTTGTTATCGGAACAGATGGAGTAGGTGAGCTTCCAAACGGAACGATGGCTTATGGATTTGGACTGCAGGGGATGTTAAGTGAGTATGCCATCGTAGATAAGAATCAATTAGTACCCTTGCCAAAAGGAATTGATTTAGCAATGGCAGCAGCAATGCCTAATGCCCTTATGGGATCTGTGATTGCTATGGTAGTCAGAGCCAGGTTACAAAAGGGAGAAGTAGTGCTGATCAATGGAGCTACAGGTGTCACAGGGCAAGTAGCTGTACAAATGGCCAAGCATTATGGAGCGAGTAAAGTAATCGTGACAGGCCGCAATGAAGAAGCATTATCCTCATTAAAGGAACTGGGAGCAGATGAAGCGATCAGTCTGTATCAGGATAAAGAAACTCTAGTAACAGCATTTAGTCAAGTACATCAAGAAACACCTATCGATGTGGTGATAGATTACTTATGGGGAGATAGCGCCTCAGCTATATTAACCGCATTAAAAGGTAAAGGCAAGTACCAGCATAGAACTCGTTTTGTCAATGTAGGAGCGATGTCTGGTGATATGATGGAGTTGTCTTCTTCTATACTGAGGGGAACGGACATTATGTTATTAGGATCAGGAATAGGCAGTTGGACAGATGAAGAGATGGTTCGTTTCTTTAAAGTATTGTTACCAGAAGCTTTTGACCTTGCAGTAGCAGGGAAGTTACGCCTTGATACCGTAAGTTATCCGTGGCAAGAGATAAGTGAGGTATGGGATATGTCTCTTAGCAGTGGAAAAAGATTGGTGATGATGACAGAGTAAGAGAATAATACTGTTGTATTTGATTAGGTTATGTTTAATTAGTATGTCTAATTGTATTTTGTCGTTATAATCATTAAATTGCAGATAAGAAATATATAAATTTGCAAGAATTACGATGATTAACTTTAGTAAACTATGGGTGTATAGAATGACACATATAGATAATGTGAGTCATATTGCAATGAATGGATTGACACATGTAGATTCAGAGAATAGCAATCCTGACTATACATCAATAGGCAATACAGAAGTAATCTCTGTTAGAAATAATAGATTATTAGAAGAAGGAAGGAGTATCGGAAGTTATTTACCCTTTTATTTCGGTTTTTGTACACCTATGTTGTATGTTATTCAACGGGGGTATACTGGAGTAAAACAAGTAAGTGCAAAAGATATTGTGTATTGTGTAACTTCTGTTCAAAAATTGTTAGACTCAGAACAAGCTTTTTTCTTTACGGATGGCCAGGCGAATAGTGCTTTGACCACATGTTATTCAAAGGATAGGTTGTCAGAGATATATGATTTGGTTGATTTTAGTGCTGTAGATTCAAGGTATTGGTCTGATGACTTAGATGTTGATAAAAAGAGACGGAAAGAGGCGGAATTGTTGTTGGATGGAGATCTAAAGAATGAGTTTATATTAGGATACATCTGTTATGATGAGGATGCAAAGAAGAAGTTGATGAATGTAGGAATAGAAGAGTGTAAAATTGTAGTAAAAACAAGTTATTATTTTTAAGTGATGATAAAGTATATAGAAGGAAATTTATTGGAGAGTAAAGCAGAGGCTTTAGTCAATACAGTGAATCTCGATGGAGTGATGGGGAAGGGGATTGCTTTACAATTTAAAAATCAATTTCCTGAGAATTTTAAAGCTTATAAAAAGGCGTGTGACAATAATGAGATAGCTATAGGTAAATCATTTGTTTTTAAAGAAGAAATATTGTTAGGAGGCCAGAAAATAATTGTCAATTTTCCTACAAAAACCACTTGGAGAAAACCATCAGAATATAGTTATATAGAAGCTGGGTTGGTTGACTTAAAACAGATCATAAATCAGTATAATATCACATCTATTGCCATTCCAGCATTAGGAGCAGGAAATGGTGGTTTAGATTGGGGAGAAGTACAGAAGAGAATAGAGTACTATCTTAAAGATGTTCATTGTGAGATATCAGTTTATCAACCAACAAGGGTGATTCAAGAGAAAACGAATAAGGACACGGTGAGTTTGACACCAGCACGTGCAATGTTATTGGCTGTTTTGTATGACTTAGTTAAGCAAGGAGAGTTTGTGTCAGAATTCTCTGCAGAAAAAATAGCTTATTTCTTACAGAAGTTTGGAGCAAGAGAAGAGTTCAAGCTTCAGTTTAATGCTCAACATTACGGCCCTTATTCTGGCAAAGTAAGGCATGTACTGTACTACTTGAATAATAGTTATATCACTGGATATGTTACTAAGGATAAGAAACCTTTCGAAATATTAGGAGTTAATTTAAAAGACGAAAAGACTGTGTTAGATTATTTAAATACAGAGAATAATAGAAAGTATTTGGATATAGTACATAAAACACAAGATTTTTTATCTGGATATTATTCCAATTTTGCATTAGAGTTGTTGTCAACTATTGATTTTATTAAACAAGAGAAGAAAGTAGACTCATTAGAAGATATTTCTAATTACTTAATGAATTGGAATTCACGTAAACGAAAGTTATTTGCGAATAATACTAAAATGATAGAATTAGGTATTCAGCATTTAGAAGAGATTAGCTAATTAATTATGTAAGTATCAACAATCAAAGCCCATCACGTGATGGGCTTTTGCTATTATTTAGAGCAATGTATTTAAAGAGTAAGTGTATAAAATAGAGTAGATTGCAAAGTATTGATTAAGTACTGCTTACAAATATATACTATGAAAGAAGAGAGCAACGTTTCGAATTTTCTGTTTTATCAGAATAAAGAAGGTAAAACAAGTGTTCAAGTTATAGTTGATAGTAATCAAGAGACTATTTTGGCGTCACAAAAGACAATGAGTGAGATATTCGGTGTAGATAGAAGTGTTATCACAAAGTATATTGCTAATGTATTAAAAGACGGCGAATTAGAAGAGGATTCAGTATGTGCAAATTTTGCACATACTGCCTCTGATGGTAAAAATTATAAGACAGATTTCTATAATTTAGATATGATACTATCTGTGGGGTATAGGGTTAATTCTGTACAGGCAACACAATTCAGAAAGTGGGCTAATGGAGTATTTGATAAAGGGATTTGTATTAGAGGATGAACATCAGTAGAATAAATGAAGAAAGACAAAAGTCTTTTTAAGATTATTAGCTAACCTCTATATTTGGCATATTATAAAGAAATAGACTATGAGAAAAAATATAAAGATCATAGCATTTGATGCTGATGATACACTTTGGAATAATGAAATATACTACCAAGAGACAGAACACACTTTTTGTGAGCTTCTAAAAGATTATTTACCAGCAACAGAAGTGTCTAAAGTCCTTTTTGAGACAGAAATGCGAAATCTAGATCGATATGGTTTCGGAGCGAAGAGTTTTTTATTGAGTTTATTAGAGACGGGAGCTCAGATTACAGGAGCTCAAATGACAGATGTGTTAATGCACCGCATCTTGGGGTTAGGACATGAACTGATTGATAAACCGATCACTCTTTTAGACGGAGTGGAGGAAACACTAGATCAACTAAATGGCAACTATAAGCTAGTACTAGCGACTAAAGGTGACTTATTAGATCAAGAGCGAAAACTAAAGAATTCTTCCCTATCGAAGTATTTTGACCATGTAGAGGTGATGAGTGATAAGCAGATATTAGATTATGGAAATTTAGTAAGTAAGCTCTCTTGTCAACCTCAGGAGTTTATGATGGTAGGAAATTCAGTTAAGTCTGATATTACCCCTGTGTTAGAACTTGGAGGGTCAGCACTACACGTTCCTTTTCATGTGACCTGGGCACACGAAGTAGTAGAGGAAGAGCTAACTTATGAGAATTATAAACAGCTAAAAAACATCAGAGAAGTAGTAGATTATTTGAAATACTAGCTTAAAACATAACAATTTGTTCACATAGAAATGCTTTCTTTGGTATTGTAATGGTAGGAGTATAGTTAATCTATAAACTATTTATTATGAGCTTTGTAAGTGTATATCAGCGAGACGTGATGTTGATTAAATCATTAGAACTAAAGTTAACGATCTATAAGTTAACCTTAGAGAACTTTAAAGAGGATCACCTAGGAGCGATCGCTAAGATGAGAGAGATTAGTGGGATGATTTCTTTGTATATCGGTTTGGGATTAAAGAGTCAGATAGAAGAAGATTTTGTCTGTTACTTAGACGATATCTCTCACTGCTGTATGACCTTAGAGAAGCAGATTTTGCTCTGTGGACAGTTAGGTTTTTTAATCAATGAAGATATCGTATCCTTATTAGATTTAAAGAATATTATCTTTGATTTTGTAGGGAAACAGTTGTTCGAAAGTAGAACAGCGAACTATTATAGATTGTTACACTATCGATTTACTTAAAAATAGAAGTCGTGATAAACATAGAGTTTTATCTCTGTTTTTAAAAGAAAAAGCTTGTATTACTACTCTAGATATTTGTAGCTTTGACCATATCAATATTTTGTTAAGCAGTGCATACATGAGTACAATTACATTTATCGACAGTGCCTATCCTAAACCCCATCTGTTAGAAGAGTTTGTTTGGGCTGGTCGTTTAGACGAATCAGGCAAACTGTGGTTTGACCTACACCTAAAGTCAAAATACTACTATCTAAGCGAAGGAGAAGAGTATATAGAAGATGAGGAAGAGGACTTCGACGATGATGCAGAGTATACCAGTATGAGCGAGTGGCAATCTAGAATTGTGTGGGATAATTATCACCAGTGTACATTGTCTTCTACGTACTGGTCAGATGAAGGAGGACTTCTTCTTTCTGATGGTACCACACCTTTTAGCTTTGATTTATTAGATAATAGAGAGTTTGTACTTAACCCGCTTCCTCTACCAGATGATATGTTAGAGTCTGAATTGGCTTTTGGTATTTATCTATTAGGTCACGATCTTTCGGCTAATCATACCATTAACTTTACACCATTAGCGAATAAGCATTATGCTATACAGTGGTCAGGGGTGATAGCCCTAGCCTATGGTGGTTTTTATGATTATATCCACGAGTTTAAAGCAGATATTATAGAGAGCAAGTTTGACGGTTTTTACTTTCCTACGACTTGGACTTTAGAAGAAGCAAAAAAGCGATTTGAACAAGTATTGAGTAATATTGATCAGTATGAGTTTATAGATATTAATCCCAAGAGTAATAAACGAGAATATAAGCTAATGCTTAAAGAGTAAATGAGAAGAGCTACTGATGAGGTAGCTCTTTTTGTTTAAATGCGGATGAGTCTGTAGTGAGTCTGTTATGAGTCCGTACTGTCTCCGTTAAAACAGGCTTTTTAACAGAGACAGTATGGCTTTATCATGCATCTAATCCTTATTCATTCCTTAGAATAGGTATTGGTAAGGTAAATACTGATAAACTAAACTCCCTATGTCTTTTCCTCTTTTACAACAATATAAAAAGAATTACTTCTTATATATGTCACATCATAAGGCTAGCTATTAGTGGATGTTTTAATATAATGCCTTGTACATAAGTATATCTTTGTACTTGATTATTATCATAACATCATTGCTTTTCATTGTATTAAAGCCTTCAATATCATTAAAAAGATTAGTCTTTAAATCATTATATTGAATCTCAAATTCAGAAAGATCTATTAAAGAATCAGCGATAATGAATTTATAATAACATTGTTTATCTATAATAACTCTATGTTTGAATAATTGTAGTATTCCATAACTTTTCAAATAGCTATAGTTGTATGTGTAAACATAAAAATCTTTTTTCATTTGATTTACGTAAACAAGTTGAGGTTCAAGTATTTCTATAAAAGTTTTATTTGTTATAGCTTTTTCTTTTGGAACACTATTTATTTTTTGATTTTGAATAAAAAAACCATTAGGATCAATAAGAATTGAACTAATAAAGTATATTATTAGAACTAAAGCGCTATATGAAAATATTTTTAGTTTTTTATTTGGTATCATTTTATTTAGTTAATAGATTAATTGTTAATTTATCATCAACAGGTTCTTCATTGTTTTACGCTCACTATCTTCGAAATATGAATTTGGTCAAAAGTAGCTGAATCAGCAACATTAACATTATTTGTACAGTAATTTATAAGATTAGAACAATCCTCGTTTAGTTGTTTATCTTTTCATTTTGATAGGTAAATTAGCCTCCTTCTAATGAAAAATATGTCTAATCCTTTTTGTAATATCCTTACCATTGTATTGATACTTATAGTCTTTCATTAAAGTATCATCCTTCTGAGTTAATCCAAAAGGATAATAGTTTGTTTCTTCTATAATCTCACTTGCCTCAAATATATTATTTTTACTATAAGACAGTTTTACATTGTCTAGATGATCTTTAAATTGATACGCATGAGTATTAGCATTTAAAAAGTCTTCTGCTGTAGGTAAAACTAAGCTTGCCCTTTATATTGAACTCTCTTAAATAATCTGTTAGGGTAAAAACTCCTTTCTCTGTTACTTTCTTCTGTGTTTTCTCTCCTAAGGCAGTATAAATATACTCTATTTTACCAGGTTCAAAATCAATCTCAATAGGCGAATTTAGGTGATTGCACTTAATATTAGTTTTTTTTGTGTTTATCACTTGTTAAACTACTATCCTTAATTATAATTCATTAGCCCATCTATGTGATATTGTCTACTTTTGCAACCCTTAAAATAGGTAAGCACTTATAGTATGAACATTATCACTTTCGAAGAAGTTTTTAGAGGTAAAGTCTTTCGTATTCCTGATTATCAGCGAGGTTACTCGTGGACGAAGAAGGAGTTAGAAGAGTTGTGGGGAGATTTGAATAATACCCATCACAACCGCAATGCTTTTCACTTTACGGGTATTCTTACGGTGACTGACTTCAGCAAGTTTGATACCGAATGTATTAGACGTGAGGGGTTCGTGGTAAGAGGAGGAAAGTTAGTGATAGAAGGAAGTGACTATGAGGGGTATAATATTGTAGATGGGCAGCAACGCCTGACTACGATTCTGATTTTGTTGTCAGAGTTAGTGATGGCATTAGAAGACAGTCCGTTAAAACAGAAGCTTACTGAACACTATTTTAAGGTTAAAGAAGCAGATGGTTATCGCTATATCTTCGGTTATCACGTAGATGTACCCTCACATAATTATTTAATTAGAGAGATATTTAATGATACTGATTATGATGCAGAAGAAACAGAAACCTTATACACGCATAACTTATCTTTTGCTAAAGCATTCTTTAATGAACGAATTAAAGCATTTACAGAGGTCGAATTAGTCTTTTGGATAGAGAAGCTCACGAAGCATTTATTGTTTTCTATATTAAACTTAAATGAGTCTAAGGAGCGTCCTTTAGACGTGTCTATGGTTTTTGAAACACTAAACTTTAGAGGGAAACAATTATCTAGTTTAGAGCGACTGAAGAATAGGGTGCTTTATATCGTCTCTAAGCAATTGACAGTAGCGAGTACAATAGATCGCAGTCGAAAAAAGGTTAATCAGAGTTGGTTAGAAGTGTATAAATGGCTGGGGCGAAACCCTACACAGGCCATGGATGACGATGCTTTTTTGAAAGCGTTTTGGTTGTTGTACTTCTCTCATTCTAAGATGGTGTCTACAGACTTTAAGTCTTATCAGAAGCATTTATTTACCATCGACTTTCAGCTAGATCAACAGGAGATGGGAAGTGTAAATTACGCTGATTATAGTGAGCTTACCCAATGGCTAGAAAGTATGCGCAAGGCAGTAGCGCTGTGGTATTTTATTAATAATCCTTATGCTGTAGACACAGATGGAGACTTTGTGTATATGACTACTCCTGCGATACAGAAGTCATTACTAAGATTGTCTAATTTTCCTAGAGGATATGGTAAGTATATGCTTAATCTAGTATTGGCTGTATTGATGAGAGATTTGCCTGTGAAGGAAGATCATGGACTATCAGACTTTGAGCTACAAGAGCGCTTGGCTAATATAGAGCGTTTGTTCTTTGCGATGGAGCGTCATAATATCATGTGCTTCTTGCTCCAAGGAAACAACTCTACGCTGAATGTAGAGGATACCTTCAGAGATATTAATTTTTACTATCTACGTGGACGCGCGCATAATAATGAATACTTGATCAATGTGTTGATGGAGAGTAGAGTAGAGCACTTCAGATGGAAAGAGGTAATTCGTCATATCCATAAAGGAGGACGATTTAAGACTTGGGCAGGATTAGACTATTTCTTAAAAGGCATAGAAGAGAGTATGGGAGGTTTATTAGAACAGACCGAACCTAAAGTGTACTTAGTCTATCCAGAGGAAGATGATTATGAGGTAAGAAGTACATATAAAGACATCAATACCATGCAAAAGGTGAATCGTGATCGTTATAGCCATTCGATAGGTAATATGTTTTTAGCGTATAACCGCTATGAAGCGAACCCTTTTGACAAGATACAACACAAGGTACAGAATGCTGTAAAGCATGAGTATCGAGTAAGTAAGTTAGAGTTAGACCTTTTAGAATACCCTACCTGGACTAAGGAAAACATTGAAGCTAGAGGACGTAAGATGATGGAGGCTTTCATTGAACATTGGGAATTACCAATGATTCAAGAGACAGAGATGAAGAGATTGTTACTAGATGAAGTGTGATTTTAATTAGGAATTCAAAATTAGGAATTAGGAATGTTTGGCTTTCGCCATAATGTACTTAGATGATGAGATATACTTGTGTTGATGCAATAGTCTAAACAACATTACGCCTTCACGATTTCACAAAAAAAATACGATCATTAAAAGAGTTACTCAAAGTTAGCAGACTTCGTGTAGCGGTATATACGGCACGGATTGCAAATCCGCGCCAACGCAGGTTTTAATTAGGAATTAAGAATTAAGATTGGCCATAATGTATTTATATAGCTTAATATTCTTGTGTTGATGTAATAGTATAAACAACATTACGCCTTCACGATTTCACTCCTTCACGATTTTACAACATCACGTTCCATATAACAAAAACACAAAATTATATAAGCACTTTATGCTTGAGTTCAATTAATTTTGCTTCAAATAAGTAATGAAGATGATGAACTTAGCAAATAAAACAACGGTATACCACTATATTTTAGCATTTGTATTCATACTATTGATGGTATGTGGCGCAGTGTATTTTCAAGACCCAGAGATTGTCTTGCCAGAGATAGCAGCGCTAGCTGTAGGTCTATGGGTATTCCAGGAGAAAGCATGGCTGAGACAGCCAGATAAGATCTTTATCCTTCCTTCACTAACAGCGTTAATAGGGTTTGGGCTAAATATGTTAGCTATTCCTTATATCTCTAAGTTGTTGATTGTACTGCTACTGATGTTAGTGCTGATGAAAGTAATTAATTATAGTTTGCCTCCAGCATTAGCTACAGGTTTTCTTCCTATTGTGACTAATGCTCATGCGTGGTCATTTATCTATGCTATATTGGTAACTACTTTTGTCTTGATGATTGTGGTGTATGCACTAGGTTTAAATAAAGGGATTGACTCAAAAGGGAAGGTCAATACGAAAATGATGTATCCCTATCTTTTGATTAATTTGTTGTGGATGGTAGTGGCTTATTATTCAGTTAATCAGCAGATGGCTATTATTCCTCCTATAGCAGTAGTACTGTACGAATCTTTAAATATGAAGATGTATTCACTGAAGATTATGGTTAAGCAAATCGCTATTCTTACATTAGCTATTAGTATAGGAGTGGTATTATATCAGTATATCGAGAACTGGTTGGTGCTTGCATTTCTATTGTTGATTATGATGTATGGTTTGTCTCAACTATTTCAGATGCGAGTGCCTGCGGTATATGCGTTTCCATTTTTAGTTTATGTGTTTCCTGCAGAGAAGGTGATGAGTTTGCCTATCGGTACTTTTGTTGTAGCTACTTTTTCTTTTGGAGCTGTTTATATTTATAGAACATATTTATCTACTAAGGTAATAACTCAGCCTGCAGACGAATAATTCGTTGATAGATATACAAAACAATTGATTTATGAATGAAGTTGCTCAAAGCAGATAGGCTTTAGGGTAACTAGTTATTCATAAAATAGCAGATTAAGCAGAGCAGAGTTTTTAGGGTTGATACAGAATAGGTCTTTTCTAAGAAAAAGAGTACTTTTAGATAAAGTAATGGATGTATGTTACAAGATAGAGTTACTCAGCTTTGGGTAAAGTTATTTGGAAAGCGCATTGATATCACCCAGACGCCTTGGATAGAAGGAGTCATAGGTGATAGGAAGATTATAGATAAGTCTTATATTGACAGATTAGCTGGTCAGTATGATGTAATTATTAATCAAGCTGGAAGTGGACTTATAGAAGATATCAATAGACTAGATTTTACAGCATCAGAGCGCGGTAGACTGCATCCACAGATCATTGACTTCTACACCCATACATCAGATTACGACTTCGAGGTTTGGTGCGAGTGGAAGGGAATCTTTAAACCCTTTGGTACGTTATTAGGATGGTTGTTTAGTAAGAGATTACAGCAACTGAATATACCTACCAATACTAGGAGTCTAGCCAAAGGGCTAGAAAGTGAAATAATAAAACTACAGAAAGATGAACAAACGGTCTGGACGATTTGGTATCGAAAGGTCAAAGAAACAGGTCAGACGTTGTTCTCAGGTATTTATACACATGCTTATCTTCCTAGTAAGGATAAAGAATTGTTTAAAGTAGTTTTTCCGTTGCCCAATGGCAATGCCACAGTACTACTCAATCAGGAGGTTAAAGAAGATGGAAGCTTACTCTTACAGAGCAATGGTAAACAATTTGGCGATGTAGGGTTTTACTTTTATGTTACGAATCACAAAGGGAAGCATTGGGTGAAATTTGTTAGAGCTTTACATGAGAGCCTCCATATGTATGTAGATGCTGATGGAAAGCTACGAACAGATCACAACTTTAGTTTTTATACCATTCCGTTTTTAAAACTGCACTATAAGATGCAACGCAGGGAGAAGTAATGAATGTAGTGTGTCTTCTGACTTATAAACTCAGTTTGTAGATGTATAATTAATCTTCTTTATCTTACTATCTACAGTTATAAACCGTGTAGAATAGCTGATACATATTAGTTAAAAGACCTTTTTAGGATGGAATAGATTCATATGGGGCACTGATATATCACGGAGATAGAAGAGGTACTCTCTTCTCGATAGAGTGTATGATAGTATCCGGACTAGTATTTATCTTAAAAGTGGTCTTGTAGTGATTCAGTTAGTCCTTCTAGTTTTGTGGCTTAAACGAACACAAAATGGAACAACTATTAGAAACTATTGTAGCGAGCGATGAGCTACACAGCAAATGGTTAAATGCCTTATCCTTTATGGAGAACACAGGGGCGAGGAAAATATCCGCTTGTGAAAATCCGTATCAAGTTACCTTTTTACAATTAAAGCATGCGGCAGAAGAACACAGGCATGCCTATTACTTAAAAAAACAAATTAAGAAACTACAAGTTTGTTTTCCTGAGCACTATGATACCACTAATCTATTAGCACCTGTTCAGACTCAACAGTATCTACAACGATTAGATGTATTCTGCGTTCGATATCTAAAAGAGTCACTTGGACTTCATGGAGCACCTTTAAAATTCGCTGCTTATCTATTGGTTACGTACGCGATAGAGGTACGAGCGGACAAATTATATCCTATTTATCAAGGTGTTTTAGATCGATCTGGTTCTAAGGTCATGGTTAAGTCAATTATAGCAGAAGAACAAGGACATCTAGAAGAGATGATTTCTCAGTTAGAGATGTTTTCACCTGATTGGCAATACTATGCTGATATCATTGTAGAGTATGAAGAATCGCTTTGTCAAGAGTGGATGGAGGCTATTGCTAAAGCGATTAATTAAGGTATGAATACACTACCTTATAATCTACAACAGCGATTGTCAGAGCGACTTCACGACCAGAACTATAGAAGTCTACAGCTTAGGGATACAACAGCAATAGACTTCCTGTCGAATGACTATCTAGGATTGAGTAGAAATAGTGCTTTTCAGCAAGTTTTATTAGATATGGTAGTAGATAATCCAACTTTGTTAAGTGGAAGTACTGGATCTAGATTAATCAGTGGAAATACAAAGGAGGTAGAAGAAGTAGAAGAGTATATAGCAATTAGGCATAGCGTAGAGGGAGCACTTCTTTTTAATTCTGGTTATCAGGCTAATTTAGCTCTACTAGGTAATCTACCTACTACAAGAGATACTGTTATCGTAGATGAACTGATACATCGGTCTGCGCACGATGGATGTCTATTGTCAAGAGTGAGAAAGTGGAAGTTCAGACACAATGATTTAGAAGATCTAGAGCGCTTACTTAATAAAGCAACAGGAGATATTTATATAGCCGTAGAGAGTCTTTATTCTATGGATGGAGATTTAGCTCCCTTAGAGGAGCTAGTAGAGTTGTCACAGCGTTATGGTGCTTACTTAATAGTAGATGAGGCTCACGCTATAGGAGTATACGGCTTAGGTAGAGTACATTCTTTAGGATTACAGACTGGTGTATGGGCAACTCTCGTGACCTATGGCAAGGCGATGGGCGTACATGGAGCTGCTGTGCTGGGAAGTAAGATGTTGATAGATTCTCTTATAAACTTTGCTTCTTCTTTTATTTATAGCACAGCGCCTAATACTTTGATGGCTGTGAGTATTAAGCTTGCGTATCTTTTTCTAGAGAAGCATCTTATGCTATCACTACAATTAGAAAGTGTTATCAAGACTTACGCAGAAGTTGCCCCTAAAGGCATTGTACTCACTCCAAGTCCTATACAGGTGCTTACCCTTAAAGGAATTCGAGATATTCCAAGTTTTCAAACAGACTTATTGTTCCACAACCTTAATACTTATATCGTTAAGGCTCCTACAGTGGCTAAAGGTACAGAGCGTATGAGGATCTGTCTACATGTCTTTAATACAAAAGAAGAAATGAATTTATTATTTGAAATTATAAAAAGAAATGACACAACCCCTTAAACTATTTGTAACTGGTATTGATACAGGAATAGGTAAAACAGTTACTTCTGCTATTCTAACGCATTATTTTAAGGCTGATTACTGGAAGCCTATTCAGTCTGGAGATCTACATGAGTCAGATAGTATGAAAATACAACAGTGGAATGAGCATGTGACTATTCATAGAGAAAGATTCAGGCTACAGTTACCCGCTTCGCCTCATGAATCTGCAGCTAAAGAAAATGTTGATATTCAATTAAGTGATTTTACGCTACCTGACACTATGAATAATCTTATTGTAGAAGGAGCAGGAGGATTGTTTGTTCCGGTTAATTCTTCTACTTATATGATTGATTTAATTCAACATTTAAAGATTCCTGTTGCATTAGTGACTAAAAACTATTTGGGGTGTATTAACCATACGATGTTATCGATAGAAGCATTGAGAACAAGGAATATTCCTATCGATTACCTCGTGCTGAATGGAGCGTTTAACCCTTACTCATTAGAGGCGATAAAGAACTTCATAGACAGAGATACACAATTAATACACATACCGGCATTAGAAGAGATTACTAAAGAAGCAGTTATGTTAACAGCACTTGAATTAGCAAGTGATTCATCACAAAAATAACAAATGAAAAATAGACAAGATAATTTAATAGAACGCGATTATACTGTGAATTGGCATCCTTATACTCAGATGAAAACAGCTCAAAATATTATACCTATTGTAAGAGGAGAAGGGAGCTATCTGTACGATGCGAATGACAAGAGATATATAGATGCAGTATCTTCGTGGTGGGTGACTCTACATGGGCACTCACATCCTTATATTGCTCAGAAATTGACAGAACAATTAACCACTCTAGAGCAAGTAATCTTTGCAGGATTTACACATCAGCCTGCTATAGAGTTATCAGAGCGATTATTAGCCTTATTGCCTTCTAATCAGACTAAGGCATTCTATACAGATAATGGCTCTACAGCGATAGAAGTTGCTTTAAAAATGGCTATTCAGGCTAATTATAATAAAGGCGGTAAGAAGAATAAAATCATTGCTTTTAACAAGGGGTATCACGGAGATACTTTTGGGGCAATGTCTGTGAGTGGTAGAGGGATATGGACAGATCCTTTTGGAGCTATGTTGTTTGAGGTTTTATTTATAGAGGTGCCCACAGCAGAGAATCTAGAGAGTATAAAGAAGACCATCGACACGCATGCAGAAGAGACAATCTGTTTTATCTATGAACCCTTAGTACAAGGGGCAGGGGGAATGTTAATGCACAAGGCAGAACACCTATCAGCATTAATGAGCTATTGTAAAGAAAGGGATATACTCTTAATCCAAGATGAGATATTCGTGGGGTTTGGGCGAACAGGAGAACTTTTTGCAGCTAATCACCTTAGTGAGTCGCCTGATATTATGTGTTTTTCAAAAGGGCTTACAGGCGGTACTTTACCTTTAGGGATTACTACTTGTACAGAAGATCTGTATCAAGCATTCTATACTGATGATAAGACTAAAGCACTATTTCACGGACATTCTTTTACGGCAAGCCCTTTAGCATGTACAGCAGCTTTAGCAAGTATGGATTTATTGTTGTCTAAAGATACACAAGGTCATATTAAACGTATTGCAGAGCAACACAAAGGGTTTATACGACAATTAGAACATCATCCTAAAGTACAAAATGCTCGCCAATGTGGGACTATTTTTGCGATGGAGTGGAAGACGACAACACGTACTTCTTACTTTAGTGATATGCACGATATACTATATCCTTTTTTCTTAGAAAGAGGAGTACTGATGAGACCTTTAGGTAATATCATTTATCTAGTACCTCCTTACTGTACGACAGATGAGGATCTAGAGTATATATATAACTGTATATTAGAGGCTTTAGAGATGATATAGCATTTATAATATGGGTATGAAAATAGTAGAAAAAAAACTCTTTTAAAAGGGTGAAAAAAGTATATAAATTTAAGTTTTTCTTCACAGTTCCTTTGATACATTTGCACCGCTTTTAGCACGAGGAAAATAGAGCAACTTTTAATAGACTAATAATTCCTTTATTAAGTCACAGAAAGACGAGTGTTCTATCGTGCTAAAACTAAGTAATGCTTAGTTAGGTCTTTTTTAAATAGGATAATGAAACAAATAATTCTGTTGTTTGCAAGTATGACACTATTGTTATTTGCTTGTAAAAAAAGTGCCGGGTCACACGGTTTTACCATTTATGGTGAGAGTGACTATTATAAAGATGGTGTGTACTGTGCCGAAATTATGTATCAAAACCCATATAAAAATAGCAGTACAACCTATCAATTGAGTGTTGAGGTAAAATCAGGTTATCTAATTAAAATCAATTGGCCTACTCAAGGTTGGTTAGATGATGTCAGATTTGCTCCTCAGAATATTACAGATGGGGAATGCTCATTTAAGAGTGGTAATGGTTATTTTTATACCATAACCCTAGGTAGTATAGGAGGAGAATGCTATGATGATAGTGAAGACTTACAGAGTCGAGTGAATGAGGATACTGCACAAGTAACTTGCCCTGAATGTGGAGAGATAAGAGCAATACAAGAGAAGCACTGTATCTATTATACAAATAAGATTGCACTAGAAAATAATTGGGATAGACAACTGTAATAAAGCTGCTTATTATTTATCTTTGTATTTAGAGGGTATAAATTTAGGTTGAAGTATGAAAATCGTTGGATGGATCATTATCACAATAGCTGTAATTTTTTTGGGAATGTGTATAGGTGGACTCAATGGTAATACACCAGAAGAATTTTTTGTTCTCCTAGCTTTATTAGGAATAATAATAGGAGCTTATCTAATTTATAAAAGTAAAAACAGGAACGCAATATAAAAGCTAAAAAGCCGATAGATGACTCTATCGGCTTTTTTTGAAAAGGGCTATATTAGTTTTGTCGTGCATAACAGAAGTTATAAACTAATATAGTATTAGGATTGCTATCAATCAAGCAATCAGATTCGAAAAAAAGACATTGTAAAAATAGATACTAGATGAGATAATCATCTATTGTTGTTGGTTAGTTATATGAAAAAGTAGATGTCTTATTTTCTTATAGCTAAAATATTGCGATATTGTGATAAGTACATGCACCATTTGATGCAAAGTTGCTTACATCTTTTTAAGAACGCGATTAAACGTATTGCGATGAATACCTAAATAAGAAGCGATATAGGAATAAGGAAAAAAAGTAAAGACTCTAGGGAAGTATCTTTGAAAAGCTTTTATTTTTTCAGTATTAGATTCATTTTGGAGTATTTCTATTTTTTGTATCGCTGTTTTAATGTTGTGTTTAGCAATAGCTTGTTCTATTAATTGAAAGAAAGGAAAGTAAGGGTATAATGCTTTAACTTCAGATAATACAATAGTATATAAAGTACATGGTTCATAGCATTTGATATACATATTAGAACGTTCATCCTTATGATAACTCTTATAATTAAAGACGATGCATTGATCGCCAGGATAATAGAATCCATGAATTTTTTCGGTTCCATCTTCTAGTATAGAATAAGCATATAGACTACCTTCAGTCAAGATACCAAGACGTTCACAAGGTTGGTTTTGTTCTAAAAACAGTTCTCCTTTTTTGAGACGAATAGTTGAAAATACAGTAGTTAAAGCCTCTAATTCTTTGTTGTCTAGAGATACTCCTTGCTCTTGAAGGTTAGTAAGTATGTTTTGGATAACCATAGAAGTAGCCTGATTAGTGAAAATGGACTATAAGCTAATTTACGCTTAAATAAGAGGTTAAACTATTTAAAATAGTTAAAATAGTATGTGATTTGTTGCGAATATTTTATGTTAGAGTGTTTATGATAAGTGCCTAAATAACGTTTTTCGAAGGCATAAACGCAATATGAATACTATTTTTAGTAGTTTAGTTGATAGAATAGAATTTGTAAGATATGAAAGTAAAGTACTGTTTGCCTAGAAAAGAGCTCAGCGCTATCGTAAGTAGATTCTGGTATGGGGAAGTTGAGTTAGCAGAAGGGGAAGGTCAAGGGCTATATCGCATAATTGCTTCGGGCAATACAGGGATCATTATACAGCTGTTTCAGAGTCAATCAGTATTATACAATAAGGGTAATCAAAAGGTCTTACCGAAGTCTTTTATCTATGGACAGAAGAGCGATAACCCATGTCTTAATTACTTTGCTCATAAAGCCACTGTATTGGGAGTAGATTTGCACCCTACTGCTTTTAAAAAGATATTCGGTCTTAATACTACAGAATTAACGAATACGCTAGCAGATGCAGAAGACCTCTTGCCAAGTGAAGTGTGCAGACAGCTTTATGAAAGTACATCTATCGAAGAAGCAATTAAAGTTTTAGAAAATCACTTCTTAAGATATGCTATAACACCTTCTAATCAAGAGATAGACTACATCATACAAAAGCTAAATAAGACTTGCGATCTAGCTAATACAGTAAGCTTAGCAGAGGAGGTGAATATGTCTAGGAGAAGTTTTCAAAGAAAGTTTAAGGAGATAGTAGGGGTAGATGCTTATACTTATAGTAGAATCATACGATTTCAAAAAGCATTACACTTCATGCAAAATAGTGAGGCTACTTTATTAACTCAGATAGCGTATAAGGTAGGCTATGCAGATCAATCTCACTTCGGGAGAGAATTTCGGGTATTCGTAGGAGAATCTCCTAAAGCATTTCTTCAAAACAGCCATTTTATGGATATTCCACTGATAGATGTGTCAGTACCATTTAGAATAATTGGCGTAGAATAAATTGGCGTTATCATTCTATTTTATGACTTAAAAGGAGTTGAATTTTGTTCAATTAATTTAATAGAAAGAATATGGTCAACATATATCATTTAAATGCTGTGGAGATTAATGCTCCTACAGGAGATAGCGCAATAGGGCATTGCACTGTCTTAGAAGTAGATAATAAATTAGTTTTAATAGATTCAGGAATAGGCGTACAGGATAACGATCCTGTACAATCTAGATTTTCCCCCGAATTAGTAACGGCTGTTGGACTTCGATTAGATCCTGCTCTGGCTGTATATGAGCAATTAAAACAACGAGGTCTGGATCCTAAAAAGGTGACGGATGTGGTGGTATCTCATCTAGACTGTGATCATATCTCAGGTGTTGTAGATTTTCCGAATGCTTGTTTACATGTAGCTTCTGAAGAGTATCATAATTACCAATCAGACAATCCTCGATATGTAAGGACGCTCTTACTCCATCAGCCTATTATAAAACAGTATAGTGCTACAGGAGAGCGATGGAGAGGGGTAGAAGTAAGAAGAGTACAGATAAAAGGTGTAGAGTTGTACTTGACTCCTTTGTTTGGACATACTTTAGGACATTGTGGCGTTATTTATCAGGTAGAAGAGCAGTGGTATTTTTATATAGGAGATGCCTATTATTTAAGAGAAGAACTCAGCAATCCAGATCATCCTGTACACCAATTAACAGAAGCTAGAGCAGATAACAATAGACAGCGATTAGAATCTTTAGCGCGTATAAAAGAGTTTAGAACTCAGTATCCAGAAGTTGTGATGTATGGCTATCACGATATGAAAGAGTTTTTAGAAGTATAGAATATAAAAAAGCACCTCTATAGAATATCTCTTTAGAAGTGCTTTTTTACTTTTATAAGAACGCAATATTACTCAGCTGAGTAGTCATCTAATATGTCTAAAGAAGGCACGAAGAACAGCGTTCCTGATATGGCTTTACTAAAGTCTAATATTCTATCATAGTTACCTGCTGGTTCTCCAATAAACATGTTTTTAAGCATTTTTTCTGTTGTACTGAAGGTAGATGCATAAGAGATAAAATAAGTTCCAGCTTGCCCTTTAGAAGGGTTAGCATAAGGCATATTCGCTCTAATGATTTTTAGTTCATTACCATTTTCATCTTCTATGGCTGTAAGGGCAGTATGCGAGTTGGCAGGCTTTTTATCTTCTTCCATCTCGATATCAGTAGCTTTATATCTACCGATTACTTTCTCTTGTTCTTCTGTAGATAAGTTGTCCCAATCCTTCATGAAATGAATATACTTTTGGACAAATAAGTAACTACCTCCTTTGTATTGAGGGTCTTCGTCTCCTACGATTGCGAAGTAATCTCGGTCTTCTCCTATAGGGTTCTCTGTACCGTCTACAAATCCTATGATCGCACGGCCATCCCAATATTTAAATCCTTGTACTTCATCTATACAGTCTGCTACAGGTAATAACACTTTAGATATCGCCATCGCCATATCATAACAGATAGCCGAATTAATAGCGCTTAAGTGTAGGTGTAGGTCTGCATCTGTAGATACAGCAGTATGTTTATCTCCTTTGATTTCTTCAAAAACTTTTAACTCTTTTGGTAGAGGGATAGGTAAGTCTAACTTTGACCAAGCGTTGTGGCTTACTCCTAAGATACAACTAGTAGGACCAGCGTTTACTCTAACTTTAAATGAATTGTTTAGGTTATTGACTAAGCCACATAAAGCTTCGAAGGCTTGTTTTATTTCAGCTCCTTCTTTAAACTTCCAAACTGAAAAAATAGTGTTGTTATTTGGATAATCTGTCACATTTTGTGCTTTCTGACTCATTTGTCTTTCTTTTTTTAACGATTAAACTAACTGTGTTTTGTAAAGGTATTTAAAATTTTGGCAATAGGTCAAGGATAGGGAGGTATTTAAAAAGGTTTTTAATGAGAATCTATCTATGTATGCGTGATATGATAAGGACAAGTTAAAAGGTTAGTATATTTATTGAGTTCTAGTAGTTTTGTATTCGATATAAGAAAAATTAGAGAAGTATGAATATTGTTTTATGGATTATAGTGAGCGTTGCTTTTATAGCGAGTATAATTATGTTTATCCCTTCTATTATGTCGATTGCGTCTCCTAAATCGAGTGTTGTCGGACGACGATATTACTGGTTAGATAAGGTATCGAGAGTTTTTTTTGTTTCAGTACTCTTTTACCCTCTTTTATTTTTAATAGCGGTAATGTGTGTTCGTTTTTGCGACTTACATGTTCTTCCTTGGTTATCTAGTTATGTTGTGCTCTCTCTATTTTTATTTTTTATTTGGAGTAAGTTAGATCAGAAATTAAGAGAGTAGGCTCACCAATAGAAGAGTTGTAAAACTGTTGTTTTTATAACTCTTTAATACCCTCTCATCCCTTGTAAAACCTATAAAAACGCCTTTATAAATAGTGCATATTGCGAATATTTATTATCACATATGTTAAAAAAATATTTTAACATTTCTGTACGGTTTGGTGCTTAGTTGTTTTTATTTTGAATAATAGTTTTGTATTTACTCTTCTTTATACATATTCTTTATAATATGCTCTGAAAAGATAGAGTATATCACGGATTATCGCAGTGCGTGAACTATTGGTGTATGTGACTTTTTTGTACCTTCTCATCACGATATGATAAATTATAAGGTTTTTAAAAATGTCTTTTTTAACAAAAACAGCTATATGAGACAGGGAGAATTCAAAAAAAAAGTCAACAAAAATAGTCCTGTAAAGCTGTTTTTCTTTCTTCTAACTTTCTTTCTTCTTTTGTGCATTCCTTTTTACAAGGAGATGATTTTGGAAGCGTCGTTTAACTTTTTCCCTTTAGTAGCTAATATTGTTTTACTTTCTTTATTGCCTTCCTTCTCCTATTCTTTGGTAAAAAGAGAGGCATATAAGCTCATCATCATCGGAATTGTATTTCTGATTGTAAATCTAGTAGAGCACAGCTTTAATTTATTAGAAATATCCTTGTTTAACCTTTATTGTGTGATGTATATTTTGTTTTTTTATTGTTATGCTAAAAAGATTACAATACAGAATAGATTTCAAAAAGGATATACGTGCTTTATTAATTATTTTCTCATATTTTATGTTGTACTTCTGAACGTTGGAATCGTTTTTGATAAGTTCTATCACAGTATACATACCGAGCAAATTATGTACTTTAATATAGGTATTAAGTTGATTATCTTATTTATCAGTATGCTTACTTTGTGTTCATATATGATAGCTGTATTAATGAAAAATAGAAAAGTATTAAGTGAAGATACTGTGGTACAATTAAAAGAGTATCTGAATTTTAAATAAACGGATATCATATATGTAGATTATAAGTTAGATAAAAGTAGTTGTGTTTCAATTCAGAATGGAATGAGAAAGACAAATTTTAGAAGATAACCATAAGGTTTAATTTCCAATAGAACTGTACATAAATTATATAAGCTCCCCCCAAGCGTTTAAATTATGATTTTATTATTCTTAATAGTATTACTTTTTGTTAGTTATGTCCTTATTTTTAGTCATAATATGTCCAAGGAGATTGGCGATAAAAAGGTGTTTTACCTCTCTTGTATTCTAGTAGTATTAGCCTTTTTAGTTTACTTCATTAAGCGAGATAAAATTGCTCTAAACTTCTCTCTAGGAGCTTTTTTAGGTTTGACTATAGGCCCATTATTACTGTTGTTATTAAAGGATAAGGAGAGTAAGATTTATTACCATTTTCTTCCTCTTATTATTTTTTCAGCAATAGATATTTTGAGTTTCTTTTTTGTGCCTTCTTTTTATTTGTGGTATTTGCCATTTGTAGATGATATTCTCTTTGCAACAGTAGCATTGAGCTGTATAATCTATGGAAGTTATGGCTACCTCTACGCAGTTCAAGAAGAACTCAGTTTTGAGCACAATAGTATTGTTATTTCCTATATCGTATTAGTCTTTAGTTGTGCTTTCTTTTTTGGATTACTTTTCTTTAAATCTCCTAAAGCATTAGATACGGATTATGTATATATGATATACTGTTTCTTTTTGATAGGAGTAGCTTTATTGACAGAACTCAACGTTGCTCTAAGCTGTAGAAAACAAAAAACAGATCCTAGTGCCTTAGATCAAATGGAGTATCTTATAAAAGGGGAGGGGAAGCAAGTAGTCTGGTCAGAATTCTTACAGGAGTTACCTGATGAGCATAGAGAGAATAAAAAAGAAGTAGAGTACACAGAGAAGCAAGAACGAATAGACATTATTCGCCAGAAGCTGTCTGAGGACCTGATAGAATCCAAACTTTATTTAGAGCCTAATCTAACCATCGATCAAGTGGCGACTGTCATTCGTATAAGTAAAAAAGAATTGGTGTCGTATTTTAAAAATGGGCATTCAGCTAATTTTAGACAGTATATTAATCGATTAAAAGTAGAGTATGCAGTTAATTTGATTCAAGAAAAAAATAAGGATATCACGGTAGAAGAACTAGCATTTTATTGTGGGTTTAATACTCGATTATCTTTTTATAGAGCCTTTGTTCAGTGGTATGGTTTTCCACCTTCAGCTTTATTAGATAAATAAAAATAGTCAGTTTTATTCTGATTAAAGCGGTATTCTACATAGAGTACCGCTTTTGTTTTTAGCATGTTTTTTTCGTTTTTTGATAAAAAAGTAGTAAACAGTGTCTTAAGATACTAATATCTACTTTTAGACAGGTTCTATTATGTAGAAACTTAAATAATAATGTTTTTAGTTGTTAAAAATATAAACTATGTAAGTGTGAGCTGTGCTTTTTTAATGTTTGATATTCTTAAAGTATGTACCATTAGACTTTAGATGAGGAGAGAGAGTCTTTTTTGATACATGGAATTAACATAAGGCTTCTAGTTTTGTTTTTCAAGTTTAAGTATATAAACACTCTTCAAATCCTATTTATTTAGATATTCATTTTTGTTAAATGTAGTTGAGTTTTACACTTTGGATAGTTTGTGGGCTAAAAAGAATATTTCAGAATCTTTATTGTGTCTATCAAAGTGATCAAAAAAAGTGAGGGGTTTTTTCTTTAAAAAAGATTTTATGTACAGAGTTTAATTGTTTCCCTATTTACAATTTATTATGGTTCTACTATTTTTGATTCTCCTTTTTTTTGTTAGCTATGTTGTTCTTTTTAGTTTTAATAAATCAAAACGCAATATAGATAAGAGGATTTTTTTTCTATGTTGTATTTTAGTTCTATCCTCTTTTCTAGTGTATCTAATAAAGAGAGATAAAGCTTTTTTTGACTTTCACTTAAGTGCTTATTTTGCTTTAACGATAGGCCCTCTATTGTTTTTACTATTATATAATGTCTCTATTAAGATATTATGGCATTTATTGCCTTTTATATTTTTTCCAGTATTCTATTTGTTATCTAAGCTATTTTTTCCTTATTCTGAATATTTACTTTTTTTAGATACGATACTGTATGTTTTGATAGCAGGAAGTTGTTTGTTGTATGGAAGTTATGGCTATTTATACATGATAAAACATGAGTTGGAGTTTAAAAAGAATAGCGTGGTTGTGAGTTATATTTTATTAGTGTTAAGTTGCTCTTTCTTCTACGGGGTGTTGACATTTAAGCCTATAGGAGTTTTTGATGTTGATTATATTTATATCTTCTATTGTCTTCTTTTGATTATTGTTGCTTTTTTAGATGCGATGAATAGTTATGTAATTAAGAATTGCAAAGGAAGATTAAAGATAAAAAGTGAAGCAATACAGTTGTTAATTGGGGAGCAAGAAGAATCAAACTTAGCAAGTCAACCAGAGCTTGGTGAGTCAGAAGCACCTATAAACTGTAAGGAAATAGAGGTAGTAGAAGTTTGTTTGGATACAAAGGAACTTCAATTGTCTATGGAGAAAGAACAGCGCATGATGGTTATTCGTCAGAAGTTGTTTGAACAATTAATCGAAAGTAAACTTTACTTGAATGTAGATTTGACCTTACAAAAGCTTTCTGAAGTCATAGAAATAGATAAGAAGGAATTGTCAGAGTACTTTAAAGAATCTAATTCTATAAGCTTTAGACAATATATAAACCGGCTAAGGGTAGAGTATGCAGTGGGATTAATTAAAGAAAAAAATAAGGATGTGACAGTAGAGGAGTTAACTAGTTTTTGTGGATTTAATACTAGGTTGTCTTTCTATCGTGCATTTGTTCAGGTATATGGTTTTCCTCCTTCTGCTTTATTGAGTAAGTAATGAAGATCTTAGACATTTTTTTAGAAGTACTACTTCTGAAATACTAAATAGCTTTGGATTTTAAAAGATAATATATGTTAAAATAAAAGATTAACATATGTGTTTTTAATTTTTATTTTGAGTTTTTTTATTGAATAATATTCTTTTTTTTTGTTTGTAAATGTATTTATATATTATTTATTAACTTTTTGAATTCATCTTTGTTTTTGATTTGTGCTGAATGACTGTTCGCGTAAAGTGACTTTTTGATAATTTTAAGTCTTAAGTTGTACAGGTGTTTATTTAATGTGAATTATTATATTAAAAAAAATATACGTAATGCGACTTATGTTTGTTAATAAAATAGCTAAGAAAGGTTTATCAGAGTACATACTTTATGTACTATTACTGGTTTTTATTACTTTCTGTTTAGTTTTCTGTACAAGTACGATAGGATGCATGGAGTTTAATATTTTTCCTTGGGTGGGTAGTATTATCTTAATTTCTCTTATTCCTATAGCCAATAATAGAATGGTATTGTCAGAGCTATATAGTATTTTAATGTTGGGAATAGCTGTTATTATTATACATACATTCTTTCATTTAGAGATTTGGTTAGAAGATTCATTGTTTAACTTTTTTAGTATTATGTATCTCTTGTTTTATTTTACTCGCATTAGTAGAATTAAAATTGAAGATAAAGTACATCAGGGATATATTCATTTTATTAATTTCTTTTTGTTGTTTGATTTCATACTTTTTAATGTAGATTCTTTATTAGGTTTATTATTCAGAGAGACTATAGCATTACATATAAAGTATATAGATATAGGAATAGATGTTGTTATTCTGTTTATTTCTTGTATTACTCTGTTTACTTTAATAATCAATAAATTAATATTGATAAAAGAGTCATTTACATATAAAATATCGAATAAAACGGATCTAGATGTAGAAGAAGTAAAAGACCAAATAATTACTGATCCCCCAGTAGTAGCCTTTACAGAGGAGGAGGTATTAATTGCAAAAAAGATTGCTGATTTTTTTGAACAAGACCTATCTTATTTAGAAAATGATTTTTCTTTGAGCAGATTATGCGAATTGATAATTGAGGATAACAGAAGTACGGTTAGTAGGGTAATTAATGACTGTTTAAATACAACATTTTATAAATTAGTAGGCAAATATAGGGTTAACCATGCCCTTAGATTATTAGAGAGAAAGGAAAATTGGACACTAGATGTAGTAGCAAATAGTTGTGGTTTTAAATCTGTAAATACTTTTAAAAAGCATTTTGTTGATTGTGTTGGAATAACACCTAATGAATATAGAATGGTTGGTTTTTAGATGATTTTTTTTTCTGGTAATGCTAGAGCATAATTACATATCTCCATATAGCTTAGTTATAAAGTAACTCTGTAAGTTTAGTTTAGGGGAGATTTATCCTTGTTTTAAAAGTAGATCTTAATTGTATAAGTGACAAACGGCTATCAATTTTTAATTGGTAGCCGTTTTTTTGTATAATCTATTTTCACATTGGAATAACACAAAAAAAAACTAATGAATTGACTCGTGCTAAAAAGATTTGTTCGGAAAAACAGGGTGTTTTCCGAAGAGTTTCCGAACAAACTCCGAACAAGCCCCGAACAAAACTTTTTTAATTAGAAAGTTTCTAGTCTCTTCATGACTAAAATTAGGACTTGGTAAGGAGGAATACGTAAAAGAAGGGAAAGAAATATATAGCCTATTACTCTTGTCTTTTTTGTAAGTAAACCAAACTTTCTTGATTTTCCTTACCTATTGTTCGCCTCTCTTTTTGTACTAATCAGCTTTATTAATTAAACAAAATGGAACCATTTTATGCAAAACTAAAAGGTAAGAGAGAAGTAGTGGTTAAATAGAACTGACATAATATTTCAAAACTAGTTTTTTATTTACTTTATTGATTTGTAGTGTGTTGTGTTTTTGTTTCATTCGTTAAAGCACGTATCAATACGTTTCATTTAATCATTTTCTTCCCTTTTTGATACAATTATTAACAATTGGTGCAAATATATTTGCTTGTCAATAATTCCTGAACAAGGAGTTAATTGTATTTCTATTCTTTAGTACTGTTTACGGAATAGGATGTAGTAATATAAATCAAGTATTGTTAGGTTAAAATAAATTGTAGAGAAATATATGAAAAAAAGAGTACTATCTGTAGCTGCTTTATTAGTAAGTAGTTTTGCTGCTAATGCACAAGTAGGGATTGGAACTTTGACTCCAAACAAATCGGCAGAGTTAACTATTGAATCAACCAATAGGGGGGTATTGATTCCACGTATTGCATTAAAAGACAGTAAAGATGTTGTTACAATTAGCGAATTTCCTAAAAATGGAATTAATAGCATGCTTGTGTACAATACTGCTACTGTTAAGAATGATTTGAAACCAGGATATTATTATTGGTATATCGATAAATGGAATCGATTAACTACTGTTGCAGATATTCCTGATGCTGTAATTAATAATTACCAAGAGATTTTCAATAATAAAAATATTGTTGAAGAGATTACTAATATCGTTAATACAACTAAAGGTAATGTTGTTTATGAAGGTGATAAATTATACTACATAAGCGATAATGGTGAAAAAGTAGAAATAAAAGAGAAAGTTACTAAGATAGAGTATGATGAAACTTCTGGAGATTATATTTTCTATAATGAGGATGCAATTGATAGAAAAGGAAATCCTATTCTAAATAAAGGGTATAGAATTAAACTTCCTAAGAGCATAATCAAAAACTTCAAGGAGATTGTTAACAATGAGGTAGTTAAGAAAGAACTGTATGAAGTAATTAACAACAGTTATGTAGGTGGGAATGTTTATTATGATGGAAATTCATTTACTTATGTAACCAAAGAAGGAGAAGTAAAGAATATTACATTTAACGATATCGTTAAAGGAAATGAAACAGTTACTACATTGGTGGATAATGGCAATGGAACATTTACATATACAAATGAAAAAGGAGATGCTGTTACTGTTGATTTAGCAAAGGGACCTAAAGGAGATAAAGGAGCTGATGGGAAGTCTGCTTTAGAAATTTGGCAAAGTTTACCTGGTAATGATGGAAAGGATGGAGAAGCTTTTATAGCTGCTATAAAAGGAGATAAGGGAGACAAAGGGGATACAGGCTTTAAATCAGAGTCACAACCAGGTCAGACAGGAGAACCAGGTAAACCAGGTGAAGCTGGAGGACCAGGCGAAGGAGTAACTATCGTTCACAATGATTCAGGAGTATGGGTATATGACCCAACAACAAATACGTGGACAAACATTTTAGGTCCTAAAGGAGACAAAGGAGATACAGGCTTCAAGTCAGAGTCACAACCAGGTCAGACAGGAGAACCAGGTAAACCAGGAGAAGCTGGAGGACCAGGCGAAGGAGTGACTATTGTACACAATGATTCAGGAGTATGGGTATATGACCCAACAACAAATACGTGGACAAATATCTTAGGTCCTAAAGGAGAAAAAGGAGACAAAGGGGATACAGGCTTTAAATCAGAGTCACAACCAGGTCAGACAGGAGAACCAGGTAAACCAGGTGAAGCTGGAGGACCAGGCGAAGGAGTAACTATCGTTCACAATGATTCAGGAGTATGGGTATATGACCCAACAACAAATACGTGGACAAATATCTTAGGTCCTAAAGGAGACAAAGGAGATACAGGCTTCAAGTCAGAGTCACAACCAGGTCAGACAGGAGAACCAGGTAAACCAGGCGAAGCTGGAGGACCAGGCGAAGGAGTGACTATTGTACACAATGATTCAGGAGTATGGGT